>CALFYA010000218.1 GCA_937952925.1 uncultured Moraxellaceae bacterium | reverse complement strand
CTCTGAAATTAAATAGATATAAATAAAATAGTTAACAGAAGATAAGATAAGTATAAACATGTAAAGTGCGAAACAAATAAATTAGTTAAAGGACTAAAATATGAAGCTTTTAGAGAAAGTGAAAAAATATAAAAAATAGGCTAAAAAATAATTAAAATCAATAAACGATAATGCATTTGATGAGCTTGCCGATGCGCTGATTGCTGAGTTTGCACAAGAAGAATCTGCAAGCGTAGAGATTGCTTGTGTTGAGTTTGACCCGCAGTTGCTCGAAATTTTCGTGACAGAAGCAGAAGGCTATCTGGCGGATATCCAAGCCTATCAAGACGATTTCCCACGAGGTGGCGAGGTCACCGAGACCTTGTTGCGCGCCTTGCATACCTTGCGTGGTAGTGCAGGGATGTCGAATGTCGAGCCGATTTATCGCTTGGGCATGGCGATGGAAAACGAGTGTAAGCGCGTAATGCGTGAGCATGCCTTGTTGGGTGCCGCACACTTGTCGATTCTGGCGCAATTGGCCGCACGTGTGCGTACGCATTTAGATCGCATCAGTACACAACAGCCTGCACCATTAGAAGCCGCCGATGATGCGTTGATTGCGCAAATTCATGAGCTGCAATCGGAGCAACTCTCCACCTCTCAAGAGCCGACCATTGTTGGTTTGGTGAGCCAGTTGATGGAGTTGGGCATTGATGAGTTGTTGGATGCGGAGTGGCAACTCGAGCAGCATGTCAATGATGCAGAGCCGACATCTTACTTGAGTACGCTGGCCAGCCAAGCACAGCAGTTGTATCAGGCCAGTCGCCCGATGCCGATCCCTGCATTGAGTAGCCTGAGTGATCATTTATCGCGTGTCTACAGCATACTGGCCAAACAGCCACAGCTGTTTGTTGCAGAGATTGAAACCCGTGAAGTATTGCTCGATGCGCATCAAGAGTTGACCCAACTGTTTGATGCGATGGCCGGTAGCCAAAAGCTCGTGGCCAATCCAGCCTTGGTACGTCGCATCCAAGATTGGCTGCAACCTCATGAAGCTCCCATCGTTGCGCAAACGGCGGCTCCCATCCAGACCGCTCAGCCTGTCGATACCGAAAATGATCCTGAGCTACTGCAAATCTTCTTAGAAGAAGCCGAAGAAGTCCTCAACGACATTGATCAAAGCTTTAGCGCATGGGCAAGTGATCCGAGTGCAACAGCTCCGCTCACCATTCTACAGCGTCATTTGCATACCCTCAAAGGGGGAGCGCGGATGGCACGGGTGGAAAGTGTGGGAGACTTGGGGCACGAGCTTGAGACCGTTTACGAACAGCTCGTCAATGGTCGAGACCAAGCATCGCCAGAGTTGGTGCGCTTTATGCGTCACTCCCAAGATCAGATTGCCCGTCAGATTGATCAGTTATTGAGTGAAGGCACATCGTTTTTCTGTCCTCAAGAGTTAGACACCCTGCATCGTTATTTGGCCTCGCATAACAAGCAGGTATTGGCTGATTTTTTTTCTACAGCGGCCGCTGGCTCGACTAATCCAACGCCTGCTGCTGCTGTCACCCCTGCGCCTATTCAACAGCCTGTACTGAGTGCTCCAGCAATAGCACCAGCACCTGTCGCCATGCCTGCTCCCATCAGTGCCAAGCAAATGCACGTTTTGGCTGAAGCATGGGAAGAAGGACAGGCTCCTGATCCAGAAATGTTGGAAATTTTCTTGGATGAAGCGGGTGAAATTGTTGATC
>CALFYA010000217.1 GCA_937952925.1 uncultured Moraxellaceae bacterium | reverse complement strand
GGTTTGTCGCGACGAGCATGGAGTCGATTGCGCAGGGCGCGGGCGTGTCCAAGATGACGATTTATAAATATTTTCCGACCAAAGAAGCCTTATTTGAGCATTGTATTGCCACCCGTACCGATCAGGTGTTTAGCGCACAAGCCGCCGAATCACAGTTGCCGCAAAGCCCTGAGCAAGTCAAAGAGGTGCTCACCCAAATCGCTACCGAGTTTGTCCGATTGATGCGTGACCCTGAAGTCATGGCGATGCAACGCACCTTTATTGCCACCGCCACACAGCATCCTGATGTATGTCAAACCTTTTTTGATCAAGGCTGTGAGCGGCTGACTCGTCAGGTGTCGCACTATTTGGCACATGTCCATGAAGCCAAGATTTTGTGTGTGCCCAATCCGATCCGTGCGGCCTCACAGTTTTTGGGCATGTGTCTGGGACGTGCGCATTTGCGCGGGTTGCTGGCGCTTGGCTCACCTACGCCAGAAGAAGATCAGGCCATGATTGCGGATAATGTACAGATGTTTTTGCGGGCTTATCGGGTTTAGAGGGAAGCCTTATGCTCTTTGAGTTGATTTTAAAAAAAAGCTCGGTTGATGATGATAATGCTCATACCAAAGTTCATAAAGTAGTCATTTCTTCAGAAAACAGCTTTAAAGAAATATTTGACAGCGTCGGTCTGAGTGTTTTTAAGAACCGCGAACATCTTAATTCGATTTATAAAGATACGACTTTTTTTGGTCATCATATTCCAGGTTTTTTTGGATGTTTTAGAGATTTTATACACTTTTTAGAACCAGATGAACTGGGCAAAGAGCAGTTTCATTTTTTCTTGATCTCCTGCCCCAAAGAATCAGATATTGAAGCTTTCCAAGAGTTTATTGCCACCTTAGTTCTGCATAAAACGATTGAAGAATTTTTTGATGTTATTAAAATATTTGTTGATGAGAGTTTAATAAGAAGTCTTTTTCAAGAGATTGACGCCTGAGATTGAATCGTATAGATCGGACACTTTGATAACGTGTAATTTTCCTTTGGCGGATGATCATTTCTTTTTACATGAGATATTGCATTTCCACGCAATCAACGCTCACTCAGCGCCTGTGACCACGTTTTGGTGATCGGCTTGGTTAAATAAGACAACACGGTTCGATCTTGCGCCTTAATCTCGGCCACCACCGTCATCCCCGACAAGATCTGGATACTCGGCTGGCGCGGATGGGTGCGCGGTGGTTCATCCAAACGGATCGACACCCGATAGTATGCGCGTGGTGCATCGGATGCGGATCGGGTGCCTTCTTCAAGGATCGTATCGGGGCTGATATAGGTCACACGCCCCTGCCGACTGCCAAAAATCGTATAGTCATAGGCATCAAACTTGATCTGTGCCGATTGCCCCACCTGCACAAACCCAATATCGGCAGGGCTGATGTTGACTTCTACCACCCGCTCAGTATTGGGCAAAATCTCCAGTACCGTTTCGCCAGATTTCACCACACCACCGATGGTGTTGACCTTGATGTTTTTGACCACACCATCGACTTGCGCAAGCAGCTCGGTATGTTCAAGCACTTGCGAACGATCCCGCAGTTGTTCTTGTTGAGCGCTCAATTCTTCTTGTGCTTTGGTCATTTCGGCTTGCGCATCTTGGATGTATTTGTTGCGCTTGTTGGTGATTTGCGACTGGATATCGGCCACCTGCCGTTGCAATTTGAGGATGTCGGCGCGGCTGACATCACCTGTATCCAACAACGGCAGATGCATAGCCAATTCTTGCTTGGCAAGGGCATGCATGTCTTGCAGAGCTTGCACATCATCTTCAATGGCTTGACGACGTTTTTGATACAAATTGCGCTGGTTACGGATGTATTCGGCGTAGGGTGACCATTGGGGATCAAATTGCAGCGGGGTGCCATACACCTCGGCCTGTAGACGCGCCAAGGTGATATTAAGCGCCGCAATTTTATTGCTACTGTCGTCTACGGCCGCTTGGGCGCGTTCTTTTTCGAGCACAGCCAAGCGTTGACCGGCTTTGACTGCATCGCCTTCGCGCACCAGTAGCTCAGTCAACTTGCCACCATCAACCGCTTGCACGACTTGGGTGCGTGCGGTGGAGATCACCTGACCTTTGACACGGGTCACTTGCGCCACACGCGCCACACTTGCCCACAGTACCAACACGATTAGACCCAGCAAAATTGACCACAACACCCAACGGGCGCGACGGCTAGGCTGTGCGTGTAGCGGAGGCGGTGAGGGGTTCATTTAGGCATTCATCTCAGGTGTTGATGGCGGCTGCGCGGTCGGCAGTTGCCGTAGTTGCTGCAAAATCTGCTCGCGTGCGCCGTCCATCACGATGGTATGTCCTGCCATCACGATGATTCGATCAACAAGCGGCAATAGGGCATGTTTGTGGGTGACCAGTACCAAAGTGGGCTGTGTGGCCTGTAGTTGCTCAGACAGGATACGAATACAGCGCTGTTCTTGCACACTGTCGAGCGATGCCGTGGGTTCGTCGAGGAGCAAAATCTGAGGCTGACCGAGCAACAGCCGTGTAAATGCTACCAATTGTTTTTGCCCACCCGACAACCCTTTACCGCCTTCACTGATCGGCAAATCCAGCCCGCGCGGATGTCCGGACACCAATTGAATCAAGCCGCTACGTTGCATGGCGGCATACAGCACCGCATCGCCTTGATCGGGTAAACCAATCCACAAATTGTCGCGCAGGGTACCTTCAAATAGCCGATGCTCTTGTTGCAAATAGCCAATGTGCTCACCGCGTGTGTGCGGGTGGAGATGCTGCATGTCTAAGCCATCAATCAACACGGAGCCTTGCTCAGGTTGATACAAACCCGCTAGTAATTTGAGCAGGGTCGATTTGCCAGAGCCAATTGCGCCAATAATGGCGATACGTTCACCGGCCTTGATCTGTAGCTGTGGGATGCGTAGTGCATTGGGACGCTGTGGGTAGGCAAAATTGACCTGATCAAGGCGATAGTGACCGTGTAGCCGTTGTGGGGTTAGGGGGCGGGCAATGCCCTGATTGTCGACATTGAGCGCGTACAACTGCTCAAGACCAAGGATGGCCGCTTTGGCTTGAGCGCGTTGTACCATTAATTGTGGCAGGCTTAAAATCGGACTGAGCACACGACCACTCAAGATTGAGCAGGCAATCAACGCCCCAATGCTCATGTGTTGCTCAATCACTGCCAATGCCCCGACCATGATCATGGCAACATAGCTGAGCTGTTGAATGGCAGCCACACCATATTGCAGCGCGTCACTGTTGTGGCGTAGTGCCAGATCATGGCCGATGCTGTGTTGTGTTACATCCAGCCAGCGCGACAATAATCGCCAACTGCCCACTCCAGATTTGATGGTTTCAATCCCTTCGACGGTTTCAACCAGTAAACCCGTTTTTCGATGAGTCACCGCAAGACCTTGAGCGGCCAACACATCGACGCGGCGTTTGGCGTATGCACCCACCATCACTGCCACCATCACTGCCACACAAGGCACCACCGCCAACTCAGTTGTCCCTAGTGCAGCAATCAAGATGAGAAAAATCAATGCAATCGGCAGTTCGGCCAAGTGAAATAAGGTACTTGCGGTATAAAAACTACGCACCTGCTCATAAGCGCGGATTTGCGCCGCCAACGATCCTACCGAATTGGGCAACTGATCGACACGAATCGATAGCAAGCGCTGAAAAATATCGCGTGCCCACTGTTGATCGACGCCGATGACCATCGTGTCCATGATTTTAGCGCGTGCAAATTTGAGGATCAGCTCCAGCACGATAAACAACACCACACCAGACGCCAGTACCAGTAAGGTGTCGGTATTTTGCGTGGGAATCACACGGTCATATACCTGCATCGAAAACAGCGAAATCGCCAAGGCCAAAAAGCCCATCGCTAAGGTGGCAATCACGCCTTCAATCAACACGCCACGATATTGCTGTAGGGTCTGCTCAATCAGGCTGTGAAACCGCGGTGGCTCGGTGGTTTGCTGTGCTTGAGTATGCAGATATAGCCCTGTCGGTGATAATTGTGCATGAGGGTATGTTTGTTGACCTTGTGCATGTAGCACCGTCCAGCTGCCATCGGCGTGGGATTGCTGCACAATGCCCCAGCCGGTTGCAGGGATCAAAATCAATAGGGGTAAGCGGGCAGGATCAGGTGCCATCAGTTGAACATCAGACAGTCCCAACGCTTGAGCCAGTTGCACCGCATGTTGTAGATGATCGTGTTCGTGTAGATGAGCTTGTAGATCGGATCGTTTGACGCGATCCACCGCATAGCCTTGCAATTGCATCAAGGTATCGAGCGCCCAACCCAATCCCAGATCTGCTGATGGGTTCATGGTGTCCCCTGTGCAGGCCAAACCATCTGCCCTGTTTGCAGTTGTAGCCGGTAATACGCACCAAGCAGCAAGCTTTGTGCTTCAGCCAGTTGATAGGCGTTTTGTTCGACTTCCCGCGCTGCGTTCATCACATCCAACCACGACTTACGCCCCACGATAAACTGTCGTTCGTAAGAGTCACGCACATGTTCGGTGCCGCTTGCCGCAGCGTGTAGGCCGCTGATCCGACTCGCCGCACTCAGATAATCTTGTTGATCATATTGCAGTTGGATGTTGACATCGCGGCGTGCCGCAAGGGTCGCTTGTTGCAATGCGGTGACACGCGCTTGGGCAGCTTGATGTTGTCGCCAATTGGCAAAGCCTGCACCGGTGGTGTATTGCAACTCTAGGGCGACGGTACTGCCTCCCAATTGCTCGGAGGATTGTTGATTGCTTAGGTTTTTACTGTAGCTCAAGTGCAGTGCAGGCCATTGCTCAGCTTGTTTGGCGCGTGCCAACTCGGTTGCTGCTGCCGCTTGATGACTGATTTTTTGCACACTCGGGTGGTTTGCCGGCGCGGACGACCATGACTCAAGGGTATGGCGATCCACCGTTTGCAAGATTGGTGTGGTGAGTGTGGTGCTTGAGGGCATCTCGGCGGCAACCATCTGGGTAAGATTGCTTTGGGTCAGTTCTTGTAGACGTGCCAAATTTGCCCGAAAAGCGGCCTGTGCTGCCGCTTGGTTGACTTGATTTTGGAGTACCCGCGATTCAATCAACGCCAGCTCCACGCGAGCAGAAATCTCGGCAACCACACGGCGTTCCATCATCTGCTGATAGCGGGTGAGCTGAGCGCGGTGTTGCTCAGCAATCCGGATTTTTTCCGCAGCAAGAACGACTCCCACCCATGCATCAATCACTTGATTGGCGATGGTGTATTGTTGGAGTGCAATATTGGCATCTGCCGATTGCGCGATCCAATCGCTTTGCGCAATCGAGGCTTGAATACGGCCATGCGTCCAGAGTGGCTGATCAACGCGCAGACGGGTCAGTACCTGATCTTCAACCAGACTAGTTTGGATACTCGGCGTAGGCCACCATTGCAGCCGTGCGGTCTTGGCATCAAGATGCGACGCCTCAGCATCGGCATCAGCAGACAGTACCGCAGGGTGGCTGCGGATCGCCTGTACAATCAACTGCTCGACAGTCATGCTGGGGCGTTGTGCAACAACGGTCGTGCAGCAAAGACTGATGCACAGCAGCAGCCCATAGCCTTGCCAAGTTGCTTGTTTCAACCTCAACACCACACTGCCCGAAGCGCTTTGCTTAATCGTCGCCATCATAGCGTGATTTGTGGGGGATTGGAGTGGGTTTTTGGCCGACAGTTCTTCACAAAATCCGAAAAAATCATTGAAGCAGGGCATAGCGTTGCTGGCATACTAGCGACGGAATGGTTTGACGAGACAGGCGTCAGACCGCTGTTGGAATGTATGAGTTTTTGCGCTGATCTTGCAGCGTGTCAGGTCTAAAGGAAGTATCAATGCCGATCTACATCGTTCGAGCAATACAGGGTGGGAAAACGCTGGCTCGCAAACAAATCACCAAAGACGCTGGTCGAGACCCGATGGTGCTGCAAGCCCAAGCCGACGTGACTTATGTGTTGAGTGATACGATTCACAACTTGGCACCGAGCAAAATTGCCGCACGGCGACATGGCAAAAACTTACTGATCACCTTCGATGGCAGCACCACCGATGTGCCCGATTTGATCATTGAAGGATATTTTGACTATCCCCCTGCACCGGTCAAAGGCGCACTGAGTAATGGCGAATACAGCGACTACGATCTCAGTGCTTTAGGCAGTGCAGCAGCGACCGATGCTCCAGCCACTGCACCAACTGAGGCGATCCAAGCCACACTACAGCAGCCACCCAACTGGTGGAGCGACAACAAATGGCTGATTGGTGGGGCATTGGGTGCAGTTGCTTTGGGGGTCGGTGCATCAGGTGGTGGTGGCTCCTCCGATGACGCTGCGCCCGCTGCGGACGTGGTCGCACTTGAGATGATCAAAAAATTTGCCAATGACTCAAGCCAACCCGCCCCACAAGTCAAAGATTACAGCAGCGCGGGCATTACGGGGGTCAATGCGGGCAACTTGGCGGCGATGAACAATGCGATTGAAAACGCCGCCGCGACCAGTGTCGATAGCAAAGATGAAGTGCAAAACATCGTCAATGCGTATACCAAAGTGTTGGCCGCTGCCACCAATAGCACCACCACCACGCCACAAATTGATATCAACGATTTTGTCACGATTGGTGCGGATATTGGCCTAGCCAAAACCAACCCCGCACATTTTGAGTTGCTCAAAAGTGTGATTGGCAGTATGACCGCTAGTCGTGTGGATAGCCTTGCCGAAATTAATACGATTGCAACCGCCGTTGATAAAGTCATGAACGTGGCAGCCGGTCAAGCCAGCACGCTGACTGTGCAAGATTTTGCCAATTTGGGGATTGCCACCAGTGGCTCTAGCGCGGTAACGGCAGCCAATTTAAGCAGTATCAGCAGCGCAATTGCCAGCGCAGGCGGCCAAGCCAACGTCGATAGCTTTAGCGAGCTGAACAATTTGGTCAAAGCTGTGGCAACCATCTACAACTATGCCAGTGATAGCAACCAAGCGGTACCAACGCTGAGCCATTACACAGCCTTGGGGATTACTGGTGTGGTCGATACCAACTTATCGGCAATCAATAGTGCCGTGAGTGCCGTGACTGAAAATGAGGTCAGTACGCGTACACAGCTGCAAACCGTGGTCGATGCATATACCGCGATTTTGGCCGAAGCCAACGGGAGCAGCAGCGATGCCACACCAAACACCAATCCAACGGTGCAACAATTTGCTGCAATCGGAGCAAATATCGGTCAAGCGGCCAGTCAAGCCAGCAATTTGTCGCTACTCAATGACGTGATTGGCAATCTGAGTCTGTCGCAAGTCAACACCGTCGCCAAAATCAACGCGCTTGCGGTAGTTGTTGACCAGATTATGAACCAAGCCACCGGACAAGCCAGCACGCTCAGCGTGGCGGATTTGGCCTTGATTGGTCTGCCGACATCCGGTGCAGGTGCCGTGACCACCGCCAATTTAAGCGCCATTCAACAGGCGATTGGCAGTGCTGGCGGCAGCACCAAAGTCGATAGCTATACCGAACTGAGCGGTATTATCACTGCACAAGCCACGATTTTTAACTACGCCAACGACAACACCCAAGCAATCCCCAGTGCCGCACAATACAACGCATTAGGGATAAGCGGCGTCAACGCCAACAATGTGGCCGCCATCAACAATGCCATCGACAGCAAAACCGGTGCTGAGGTCGATAGCAAAGCGGAACTACAGGCGATTGTCGATGCCTACAACGCCATCTTGACCGAAGCCAATGGCTCAGCCGCAGATGCAACCCCGACACAAGACCCCAGTGCTGCACAATATGCCTTGATTGGTGCCGATATTGGCGCAGCAGGCAGCAACAGTGTGCATTTGGCACTGCTCAATGATGCCGTCGGCCAACTCGCAACCACAGCCGTCTCGACTATTGCCCAAATCAATGAGATCGCCAGTGCAACCAATGCGGTGCTTGATACCGCAGCAGGCAGCAGTACACCGGTGAGCGCAGCACAGCTGGCGCTTTTGGGGATTACGGGAGTGACCGGCAACAACCTGATCGCCGTCCAACAGGCAATTGTGCGTACCGCCGACGATGGCTCACAGGTCAATAGCATGTCTGCTCTGCAAACGGTGGTGACCAGCGCGGCCAATTCGGCAGCGGCAAGTCAAACTGTGATCCAAAACTACGCCACCACCAACCCTGCACCATCACTCAATGACTACACCAATATTGGCGTGATTGGGGTCACTGCCGACAATCTCGCGAGCATCAATAGCCAAATTGACGCCTTGAGTGGTACTGACGTGGCCACTGCACAGCAAGTCCAAGCACTGCTTGATCAACAGGCTCAAAGCATTGATCTATCAAATGTCGCTGCGATTCAGCGTGCGATGAGCGTGATTGAGCCAAGTGCATTCCTTGTACCGCTCAGCCCCGACGAATTGTCGGTGCTGATGGGGGGAGACATGTTGGATCAATCCACACCTTCTACACCAGACGATGGCGTCATCCTCGATACGCTCAATTGGGAGGCATTTGGCTTGGGCAATGTGGATATGCCAGTCTTGATCGCTGATACGACATTGGTACAACCGATGGCGATCTTGGAAATCCCATCAAGCGACGATCAAAGCTTACTCAATCAAACCTATTTACTGATGTAATCCCAACAGACCCGAAAGGTGAGTCCATCCGATGACATGATGGATTCACCCCTCAACCGAAGGGCTAGTGACCTCAACAATCACATAGTATTTTTCGACCGCTTCGACCACCTCAAACATCCCCACAAATGCTGGTGGAATGACGCCTGCTTGGCCTGCGCCAATCTCGACCACGCCGCCGTGTACATCATGCAAACGCACCACACCGCGAATCACCTGAAAAAACTCTTGTTTGTGCGCCGCAAACTCAATGCGCCATGCCCCAACTTCACACTGCCATAGGCCACAGCTCATGTGTGGATGTTCATACAGGCTATACGTCTGGCGTTTGGGATTGCCGATCACCAATCGATCAGGACGTGGATAATCCACGCTGGCCTCAGCATGGGCAACGCCTTGCCCTGCAATCACAATGTGGGTCATGAGATGCTCTTTGAGATGACAAAACGCCAGATCATACACAACTGTGCCTAGTTCTCAATCGAGCTGTCGTTCGATGTTGCTCACACAGTGCTGCTGTAATGGGCAATCTTGCCCAATGGGTAAATCGAGTAATGCTTGGCGTAATGTGTGTAATTGCGCCATCTGCTGATCAATCCACGCGAGTTTATCGGCGATTTGTTGGCGTAACAGGGCAGGCGGTACACTGCCTGTTTGTAATAGCGGCAAGATATTTTTGATTTGCTGCAAACTAAAGCCGAGTTGTTGAGCAAGCTTGATAAATTTAAGTTGATCAACGGTCTGCGGCATAAATTCTTTATAGCCATTGGCGCGTCGTTTGGACGCAATCAAGCCAATTTTTTCATAAAACCGCAAGGTGTCGCGGCTGATTTGGGTCTGTTCGGCGAGCGCACCAATCAACATGAGATTTTCCACAACAAGCACTTGACCTTGGAGTGTACTCCATCCTTTAGCCTATCTGCATCGTAGTGTTGGAGAAAAACGATGAGTACCCCGCATATCTTAGTCACCGGTGCAACCGGATTTATTGGACGCTTTTTGCTGGCGCAGCTGTTGGCGCAAGGCGAGCGCGTCGTGGTGTTGCTGCGGCGACCTGAGCCGCAAATGGCCGAGCTACAGGCGTGGCTCGCTGCACGGGGTATCGACAGTTATGGCCTCACGGCCATTCAAGGTGATTTGGCACAGCCGCAAGCAGGCATCAGTGATTGGGCAGCCTTGTGTGCGATTGATACGCTTTATCACACAGGTGCACTGTTTGCGTGGGGGTTATCGGCAGCAACAGCGCGTCAAGTCAATGTGCTCGGCACGCAGCAACTGATCACCGCGCTGCAAACACGTAGTCGGCTTCAGCGCGTGATTGGTCTATCGGGTTATATGCTGACCATGCACCACCATCTCAGCCAAGCCGGTGTGCAGCTTGAGCGGCCAGCGACCACCGACTGGGCGCAGGTCTACGGGCGGTTAGGTGCGTATGAAGCATCCAAAATCGAAGCGCATTTTGCCCTGATAGAGACTTGCAACCGCTTGGGTGTGGCATGGACGATTGTTCATCCGGCAACGGTGGTGGGGCATTCTCAAACCGGTGAGATTTTTGCCCACCAACAATTTTCCCAGTTACTCACACAGCTCAAAGAGGGCAAACTGGCCGCGATTCCAGCGACACCTGCGCATCGATTGCCACTGGTATGTGTGGATGATCTGGTCGATGTGATGATTGCGGCAAGCCATGATCCACACGCGATTGGGCAAGAGTTGTTGGTGGCAGATGCACAGACGCCCAATGTGGCCACTGTGCTTGAGTGGGCGGCGGCGGTTATGCAGGTCAAAGCGCCCAAGCGTTATGTGCCGCTGCGCGTGCTGGGTATATTGCTGCGTTGGAGGTGGTTGGCCAAGCAACTCAACATGTCGGCAGAAATGCTGCATTTTTTGCGCACTGAGCCACTCGACACCACCCTGACCGATGCGCTACGCCAGCGCCAAGGGCTGATCCAGCCCAATTTACAGCACGCAGTACAACACACAGCGTTGGGATTAGGGGGCGATAGGGCAATCAACCTGTAGCAGATGCGATCCGACCAGACTCGACAAGTACAGCCGGTGACCATGCCGACGTAGGCCAGTCACCATCTTAAACTGTGGGTGGGTCAAGCGGATTTGCCGTACCAACTCGCCTTGGCTATTGTAGGCTTGCGCCCACACAATCGACTCTGGCTCAATCGGCAAATGCTGCTGGATTCGACCAATCCATTGGCGGAGCACACGCGGTAAATGATGGATCAGGTGCAAGCGCCAATCGGGTTTGGATGCCAGTGCCACCCAAATCAAGCCATACTGATCGGTGGACAAATTATCTGGAAAGCCCGCAAGGGGCGCGGTAAATGGCTCATGTGTGCCGGCTTTTGCACCACCGAGCCACAGCCGCGTAAGACTCGCATGCCCAGACTGCGCATAAATCAATGATTGCTGATCGGCCGTCAGGGTCACCCCATTGGTAAAAAACAACTGATCCGCCAATAAAATGACTTCACCATCGGGTGTACGTTTGAACAGACGACCCGAGGGCAGATGATCGACCAAATCACGGCGCCATGCGTTGAGGCTATGGCGTTGACTTGACTGGCTAAAATAAATCGTACCGTCTTGGGCAACCGTGGCGTTATTACAAAAGCGCAGCGGCTCACCCCCAAACTGATCGACGAGGACTTGCAGACGGCCAGAGGGCAGATCCAACTGCAACAAGCCACGCACCGCATCACAAATCAGCAGCCGGTCTGGGTTGATCACCTCAATCCCCAATGGACGGCCACCGGTGCAACACAGCACCTGCCATCTCTGGCTCATAGGATCAATCTTGAGGATCCGACCATCGGCACAACCGGTGATCAGTTCACCCGAAGGCAAACAGGCTACATCCTCAGGGCCATCACCTGACAGGGGAATTAAACGGGGATTAGGCATCTTGATTCATCCTTGCAATCGTCTATGCCGTGACCACAACTCACAGACCCTAGGGTCTGTTGACGTTTCAGTCGTGGCTGCGACATAGACGATTTTTTAGACGATACAAGGCGTAGCTTGTGAAGCTTAGTCATTCTAAGCGAGCAAGATGCAACGCAGTAGCGGCAAAAAATCGTCATGTCCCTTCGGGTTGCTGG
>CALFYA010000216.1 GCA_937952925.1 uncultured Moraxellaceae bacterium | reverse complement strand
CATTTGGTAAGGATAAATCATGCAACTTCACCGTTTAAGTTTGGCCATTCTCACCCTGTCAGTCCTCGGTTTGGGCGGCTGTAGCCTCGATGGTGAAGATGTATCGGCGGATGTCTCCGCTGAAGTCGCCACCAACGACACCATTGCATTGACCGACTTGGGGCAACTGATCTCGTTTAATCGTGCAGATCCTGCCAATACCGTATTGTCGATCCGTGCCGTTACAGGCTTACGACCCGATGATGCACTCGTGGCGATCGACTATCGTCCATCGACAGGCATGCTGTACGGCTTGGGCAAAAATGGCAACTTGTATGAAATGAATGCGGGTAGTGGCGTTGCCAAGTTTAAATTTGCCCTCAAAGCAGACTCCACCGATACGACAGATCCATTTAAGTCTATTAATGGCACACCCACCAAAATCGGCATGGCGTTTAACCCCGTCAGTGAGCAGCTGCGGGTGTTGACCGACAAAGGCCAAAATCTCAAAATCAACGTTGAGACAGGCACTGTCGTGACTGATCCAGCCATTTCGACTGCCCTGACCCTATCGGGTGCGGCCTATACCAACAATGCGCGTGACAGCGTCTCGACTCGTCTGTTTGCGATTGATTCGGTCAATTTTTGCCTCAAAGAAGTGAGTTTGAGCGATTTTAGTGTGGGCAGTTGCCATCGCTTGACCTTGGAATCTGGCACGCAAATCAGCTTCAAGGATATGGTTGGTTTTGATATCGATGGTCTCAACAATGTGGGTTACGCCATGTTGAAAGTCGATAATCAAGTGGGCATGTATCAGCTTGATCTGTCTACACTCGGCGAGAGTGGCAAGGTCGCTACCAAAAAACTCGGTAGTGCGTTTGTGTTTGACACCACCGCTGCCGCAGATCGCTTTAATATTCGCTCGATTGCCAGCAAACCCAACGACTTGGCTTATGGCCTAACCGCAGACAACCAACTGATCCGCTTTGCGCCAGAGCAACCCAACAAAACCACCACCATCAGCATCACAGGGCTATTTGATGCCGACAAAGGCGAAAAAGTGGTGGGGATTGATCGCCGTGCTGAGGACTTGGCCGCCGCACCAGGCATTAGCGATGACACCGGCAGCATTTATGCCCTGACCAACAAAGGCAACCTGTACAAACTCAATCTGTTGACTGGTAAAGCTTCCGATAAAATTGTACTGACCGCAGCGACCGTAAACGGTCAAGTGGACGCGTTTACTGCCCTCAATGGGACACGCTTTGCGGTGGACTTTAACCCTGTCGCCGACCGCCTACGCGTAGTCAGTGACACCGGCCAAAACTTGAGCATTCAAGTGGATGATGGCTTGGTCACCACCCAAACCCCCATCAACGGTGTTGCCAATGCAGATATTCGTGCGGTGGCCTATACCAATAGTTTCCGCAGTGCCGGCAGCACCACGTTGTTTGATCTCGACAGCGTTGGGCAACAACTGCTGACCCAAACTCCTCCAGCGTCCGGTACGCTCACCCCTGTGGGTGGTTTTGGCAAAGCATTGGGCAGCAGCTTGGCCTTTGATATTGCTGGTAGCAGCAATGAATGGGCGCTCCTGACTGCACGCACTGCCAGCAACACCAATATGCTGTATCGGGTCAACTTGCTAGATGGCAGCGTACAGCCGTATCGCTTAAGTGGCGACCGTGAAGCCTTGTCGGTGGTGGGTGACGACAAGACCCCTGCGTTTATTGATCTGCAATTGATTGTACAACTGACCAAATAAGTCTGCTGGAGCTGCTCACAGGGTGGGCAGCTCCGCTTTGCACATGTCCCAATTGACAACCCCTCCGCCAACTGGCACAGTTTGCCCACTAGCGCAAAATCGCTAGTCAGGCCTAGGAAACCTGCTCATGTTTCAGACGCACAAGCCGCGTTCGTGGCTTTTTTTGTGCGTAGCGTTCGGCCAGTTGCGGCAGGCTGAATGGGGCAGCCTTCGGGCTGACCGTTCCTGAGACGCGGTTTTTCCTAGCCCTATTCAGTCTGTCACCCGATCCTAGGAAAGTCGGTTGTCAGATTCTCACAGTCTGTCTCAGGAAAAGCCATGATGAACGCTACAGTTCTCGGGTCAGTTGCACCCAAATTGTTGACCACCGATACTCCAATTATCATTTTGCCCGCACTTGCCAAAACATTAGGCATCCCCGAAGCGGCCATCCTCCAGCAAATCCACTACATGAGCCAGCAGCCCGATTTTGGCGTATTGCACGATGGACACCGATGGATCTACAACACCCTTGAGCAATGGCATAGCAAGCTGTCTTGCTGGAGTCTTGCCACCATTGAACGTGCAATTGCCAAACTCAAAGCACGCGGCCTGATTCACATCGCCCAGCTCAATCCACACAAATCGATCCGTACCAACTATTACCGGATCGACTACGCTATGCTGGCCGATATTCCCGAATGTGCTGCCCTGTGGTGCTGCGAGCATGATCACTTCGCAACGCCGGAATCATCCTTGCATCATGATGAGATGCAACAGCGCAAGGTGCAGCAGTCACACCCTCAATCTGCGGTGATGCATCCCCGCACCACGCGCACACCTCCCCCGCACACTGAGGGCATGGATTCCCGCATTTTGCCGGACAGGATACCCGCAAATTGCGGCCATGATCTTTCTAAGAATCTCCAAGAGAACGTTCAAGAGTGCTCTCAAAAATCATCAAAAAAAAATCTAGCGCAACACCACACCACCGCCGAGTTGCAAAGCGGCCATGACACGCCCATCCATGCCGAACCGGATACCGAGCAACAGCGTCGCATCCCCAAAACTCAACTGGATGTGTGGCGACAGCTGCGGCTTACCAAGCTTGATATCGCCGCAGATGATCCCTTGCTTGGCTACTGGATCAGCAAGCGATTGATCAAAGCCATCACACAGCAGATCCTTGAGATCAAATCGAATTTACGCTATCCACAAGGGTGGCATACTCCTTTGCAATTGGGGTTGATTTCGGGTTAGTACTCGCTCTGTAGGGCGAACAAGTGCTGTCATTTCACTGCTGGCAGCACTATCCCTGTGTCAAATCGTCTCCTTTAGGGACTGTCTAGATTTGTCCACCCACTCCCTTAAACTTCTCCACAAAAGCCGCAATTTTTTGAAAAACACTTTGTTTTTTCGTTAAATACTGTGGGTTCAGCGGACTCATTTTAGGCAAGATTGCGTTTAACTCTGTGCCATTTTCACTGGCATACTCTCGTTTCAACGATGTGGTGATGTATGGCTTGGCTGCCTCTGCATTCAAGCTCTCAGAAGTGATCAACTCATCAGCCTCTCGCTGCTGCTCGCGCTGCGCAAACATGAAAAACGCATCAATAATGCTGGCTTTATCTAAAATTTCGTCCAGATTGGTTTGATTGATAAAATCAACGAGTAGCCCTTCTTTGGCTCGGTTGCCAAGACTGGCACGAATCAGACGACGCACCTCTTCGACCAACTCTACTTTATCTTTACGCTTTTTGTTGTGCTCAAAAATCAGTTCTAAAATGTAGTCTAGATTGATTTCCTGAGATTTCAGCAAATCAATCTCAAACACCACATCATCCCAATCAATACTAGATGTTTGTTGGTCTTTTGCGGTTTTCTCTCGGCGTAGCCAGTCCCGAATATCATTATAGGTTGAGCGATAATCTTGAATGGTACGCTCTGCGGGCACTGGCACTGTTTGCATGGTATGCAACTCATCATCGGTCAGGTAATACTTGGCTTTAAACGCCTCAACTGCCGTAGGATCACTCATATCAAGCTGTTGTAAGGCTTTTAGTCCTGCAAACTCATCATAGTTTTGCAAAACGTTTTCTGCTCGCAGGTACTCACCAAACAACTTGGCAAAGTCTTTTTTATCTTTTTCGGTGACAATTTCATCAGGATTTGGAAAACGCTGTTGTAGTTCTTTGACCAACTCCAAATAGCCGCGCCGTGCTTCACCCGTCACTACATCGGTAAACCCCTGCATATACTCCTGATAGCTTTTTTCTAATACGACGTTTTTGGTGCTGCTATTACCAAACAAGGTAATCGCATCAATCGTGGCTTGCTCCAAATCACGGAAGGTGACAATGTTGCCAAAGGTCTTGGTGGCATCATAAATCCGATTGGTGCGTGAGTAGGCTTGCATCAACCCGTGATAGCGCAAGTTTTTGTCTACAAATAAGGTGTTTAGGGTCGGTGCATCAAAACCAGTCAAAAACATCCCCACCACAATCAACAGATCAACTTCTTGCTTTTTGACCCGCAAGGCAAGATCACGGTAATAGTTTTGAAACTGCTTACTGTCTACACCATAGTTGGTCTTAAACATCAGATTGTAATCATCAATCGCTGCACTCAAAAACTCCTTGGCACTGCTGTCCATTGCGGTTGGTTCAAAGCTTTCATCGACAATATCCCCAATCGCATCTTGTGCTTCGTTGGCTGCAAACGAGAAGATCGTAGCAATCTTGAGTGGTTTTTGTACCCCCCTCAATCCCCCCTTGACAGGGGGGAGGTTTGCTTCTCCCCTTTTAGAAGGGGGAGTTAGAGGGGGTTCTGAGGTCTGCAATTGCTTGAAGGCTTCATAATACAGTTTTGCAGCATCCACACTACTGACTGCAAACATGGCATTAAAGCCTTTGCCACCCGCACCCAGCCGATGGGTTTTTTGCTTAAAGTGATTAAGGATGTATTGCGCAATTTCTCGAATCCGCTCAGGGTGCAGTAAGGCTTGTCGGTTTTCTGCGGCAGTGAGTTTTTGCTCATCTTGCTCTTGTTCAATCGCTTTAAACTGTGGACGTACATCGTTGTAGTCCACTTTAAATTTCAATACTTTTTCATCTCGGATGGCATCAGTAATCACATAAGAATGCAGCTCCCGACCAAACACACTGGCGGTGGTTTCTGCGCCCAGCGCGTTTTCTGGGAAGATCGGCGTACCGG
>CALFYA010000215.1 GCA_937952925.1 uncultured Moraxellaceae bacterium | reverse complement strand
TTGATTATCCGTTCGACCTGTTGCTTGCGGCCGCAAGTGGCGGGGCTGTCGGATAACATCCGTGTGCGCTCAATTGTAGGGCGGTTCTTGGAGCATACCCGCGTGTATTACTTTGCCAATGCGGGTGAGCCACGTTTGTATGGGGCGAGTGCGGATTGGATGGATCGCAACTTGTTTTCACGGGTCGAAGCCTGTTTCCCATTTGATGCCAGCAACGTGCGTAAGCGCGTCTATCAACAAGGCTTGCTCAACTATCTGCAAGACAACCAACAGGCGTGGGAGTTATTGTCGAGTGGTCAATGGCAGCGCATCGTCCCCAAAGAGGGTGAAGAGTTGTATATGGCGCAAGCGGTACTGATGGAAAAATTTCGGGGTTAAGTGATGCGTGTGTGGCTGTGTGTTGTGGTGGTGTTGCTCGGTGGATGTATGACGCATCCACCGATGGATGCGGCACAACGTCCCGCAGTTTGGGCGCAGCCTAGCGCCGCCTTAAGTCAGGCGGGGCTACAAAATGTTTATCAAATCGATGATGGGCTGTATCGCGCTGAGCAACCGAGTGATGACGTGCTGGCGCAATTGTTTGCGGGTACGTTCACCACACCAGCAGGTGTACGGTTTAAAACTGTGGTCAATCTACGCGAAACGCCACTGGATGCGCCGCTAGCATTGCCAGACAGCCAAACGCAGTTGGTTGATTTGTCGCTCAAAACGTGGGATGTCGAGGATCAAGATATCTTGGCGTTTTTGCGCGTGGCGACCAATCCCGCACAGCGTCCTGTGATAGTGCATTGTCGGCATGGCGCAGATCGCACCGGCACGATGGTGGCGGCTTATCGGATGGTGGTGCAGGGCTGGTCAGCCGATGCGGCGTTGGCCGAAATGCAACAAGGTGGCTTTGGCTATCATCCCATTTGGGTCAATCTCAAGCGGCGTATTGCACAGTTGCCGGTGGTGCAGATGCGTGAACGTTTGGGATTGCCTACACAAGTGGTGCGGCAGTAAACCGTGTCACCGACTGCGCATGGTCTGCGGTTTTATGAAAAAATTATAAGTTCAATGGCTTAGCATGAGTTCTGGATGAAGTTTTTTTAGAATCTTGATGAGCCATATTTTACAGTGTTCAGTCATTCCGAAGCATGCGAGCATCTATGCCAAATCTGATGGATTCCCACCTACGCGGGAATGACGGACAGCCTGATGAAATCAAAGGTTTGACATCCTGCTTTATTCCAACTTTCCAACATACGTCATTTAAAGCGCAATGTGATTACTCATGCCGCAGCAACTTTTGCACCAATCCGCCAATCCGCTCAAACTCGCTCATTTGTGTACTACTTTTGCGGGTGAGTAGCGCAATATCACGGGTAGGTGGGTTATTTAGCGGACGTGCCACCACGCGATCATAGGCATTCAAAAAGCCTGAGCGAATCGCCATTTCAGGCAGCAAACTAAAGCCCAAACGCGCCTGAACCAATTGAATCAAGGTAGGTAGACTAGACGTTTCTAGAGCTGCCAAATTGGCACGATCACCGAGCGCACAGGTGCTCAAGGCATGGTCACGCAGACAATGACCTTCTTCAAGCAACAACAAATGCTCAAGGTTAAGTTGACTGATCTGATGGTGACCGTCAGCTAATGGATCAGTCTGATGACAAACCAGTTGCAGCGGCTCACGGTACAGCTCAAGCACCTCCAAACCTTCCACATGATAAGGCAGCGCGAGCAGCACCATATCCAGTTGGCCTTCTTCAAGCTGACTGACTGCCGTGGCGCTTTGCACTTCATGGATATGCAAATTGAGACGTGGCATATCTGCACGCACTGCATCGAGCAAATCTGCAAGTAAGAATGGTGCAATGGTAGGGATAATCCCCAAATGCAAATCACCGGTGAGCGGCTCGCCAAGCTCACGCGATAGCCGCATCAAATCATGCGCATCGGCCAGCATCAGCCGCGCGCGAGCCACCACTTGTTCGCCAAGTGGAGTCAAGCGCACATGCTGGCGGCTCCGTTCGACCAGTGCACCACCCAATACGCGTTCAAGCTCCATAATGCCACCCGACAAGGTGGATTGAGTCACAAAGGAGCGGCGCGCCGCTTCTGTAAAGTGCAGCGTTTCGGCCAAGGTGACCAAGTAAGAGAGCTGACGCAAAGAGGGAAGTGCAGCCATAATCGTTAGACGTTCGCGTTGATGTGACGGGCAAAAGTGTCGGCAAGGCGTGGAGCATACGCATCCGGAATGTCATGCCCCATACCACGGATCAGCTCAAACCGTGCGCCCTTGATGGCTTTGGCGACGGCTTTACCATGTGAGGGTGGTAATAAGCGGTCTTCACTGCCATGGACAACCAGCGTCGGCGTTTTGATTTTTCTGTCGTATTCGGTCAATGAACCAGTACATAGCACCGCAAAATAATGCTGCATGGCGCCCACAGGGCTAAAGCTGCGACGGTATAGCTTGCGGGTAAACTCTTGGGTTTTGACCGGATCAACATGGCCGGGTGTGCCGATAATGGCAAACACACGGGCGGAGTGGCGCGTCATGGTGTCTTCGTCGTGGGCAGTTGGACGACCAATCAGGGCTTTGAGCTGTTTAAAACCCGGTGGTGGGAGCAGGGCGCGGTTGTTGCTGGTAAACAGCAAGCTCAAGCTTTTGACTTGCTCAGGATGGGTGGCCGACAAGATTTGCCCAATCATGCCACCCATCGATGCACCAATCACATGGACTTTTTGCAGGCCAAGCGCGTTGATCAACTGGCTGGTGTCTTCTGCCATATCGATCAGGGTATACGGTGCGCCTTCGGTTTTCAGCCCTAGCGAGAGGCGAGCCATCAGGGTAAGGTTATTTAAGCGTTTGTATTTTTTGCGAATTTTTGTGGATAGACCGATGTCACGGTTGTCAAAGCGGATCACCCGAAAGCCTTGTTTGATCAGCAATTCACAAAAGTGATCTGTCCACACCAGCATTTGTGCACCGAGTCCCATGATCAGGAGGATGGTTTCGCCATCGGCGGGGCCACCCACTTCAAAATGGAAGGTCAAACCATTGGCTTCGACTTCTCCGGCTTGCATAAATGGTGCATACACCGAAGGGCTGAGGGTAAGTGCATTCATGGGGTAGACTCCAAAGGTCTGTTCTGCTCATCTGTCATGCAGTTGACATGATGCGTTGTCAGATTGGCTAATCTTAATCAGTTTTACCAAAATTACCAGTGTTTGATCGATTTTCTCTGTGATCAAGCAAAATACTGGGCTTGGTGCGGCGAACCTTAACCAAAGCCTGAACTGTCGGATTGATGTTTGGCGACAGCTAAAATAGCCTAAGCAAGTTAAGCCAGATGATCAATCGACAGCACAATTTTCCAGTCAATATCAATCTGTAATAAGAGGTAAGATTCACGCCATGTGCTCACAATTTGATGTTGAGCATCAAACAGTTGCCATGTCACGCTGACCACACATTGAGTTGGGGAAAGCGAGGAGATCTGCAAGTCTTGATAACCGCAAGACCGACAGCCTTGAGCCTGATACTGTGCCAAAAAACCATCAAAATACTGAGCAATCTCGGCATGGCTGCCCAATATACGCCGTTCACCTGTGGTCGCAATCGCTACATAGGGGGCGCTGTAGCGTGTGGCGATGAGCTGGCCGTTAAATCGGGAAAAGTCTTCTACAAACGCAGTAAAAAATCCATCAATCCATGTAGTGTCGGGCATGATGTCCTCCTATTTCTTTAAAATTTTCGCAAATCGAGTGCTATTTGTCTGTGAGGTACTACAGCAAATGACGCAATGTTTGTCACCATCGACCAAGTGACTGAAGGTCATGGTCTTGTTGTGATCGTGCAAACTTGAATTGATCTTTGCGCTTCAAGCATCATGCTGTGTTGATCTTGATATGGAGCGACGCGATGCGCGAGCCAACCCCGCAAGGCCAAGCCTTTGAACTCGTCACCGATTTTGCCCCTGCTGGTGATCAGCCCCAAGCGATTGAACGTCTGGTGCAGGGGGTACAGCAAGGCATGCATGGGCAGTTGCTGCTTGGGGTGACAGGGTCGGGGAAGACCTACACCATGGCGAATGTGATTGCCCAATTGCAGCGTCCCACCGTGATCATGGCGCACAACAAGACTTTGGCGGCGCAGTTGTATGGCGAATTCAAAGCGTTCTTCCCGCACAACGCGGTCGAATATTTTGTCAGTTATTACGATTACTATCAGCCCGAAGCCTATGTGCCGTCGTCGGATACCTTTATCGAAAAAGATGCAGCGATCAATGATCATATTGATCAATTGCGCTTGTCCGCGACGCGCTCACTGCTAGAGCGACGCGATGCGATTATTGTGGCATCGGTATCCGCCATTTATGGCTTGGGTGATCCCGAAGCCTATATGAAAATGCTGCTGCATGTGGTGGTGGGTGATCGGGTGGATCGGGCGGGGCTGATCCGCCGTTTGGTCGAGATGCAATACACCCGCAACGAGCTGGATTTTGGACGCGGGACGTATCGCCTACGCGGTGAGGTGTTGGATGTGTATCCAGCAGAATCTGAGCAACTCGCAATCCGGATTCAGTTGTTTGACGATGAGGTTGAGCAGATCAGCTGGTTTGATCCACTGACTGGCAAAACCGTGCGCAAAGTGCCACGGATCACCATTTATCCCAAATCCCACTATGTCACCCCACGTGAGCAGCTCGAGCGTGCCACCTATACCATCCGCGATGAGCTAGATGAGCGTTTGGCGTTTTTTCGCGAGCATGACAAATTGCTAGAAGCGCAAAGGCTAGAGCAGCGCACCCGCTATGATCTTGAAATGATCCAGCAGTTGGGCTATTGCAACGGGATTGAAAACTATTCACGGCATTTGTCCGGTCGGCCTGCCGGTGAAGCACCTCCCACCTTATTTGATTACATCCCCGACGATGCCTTGTTGTTGATTGACGAATCACACGTGTCGGTGCCGCAGATTGGCGCGATGTACAAAGGTGATCGCTCGCGTAAAGAAACCTTGGTAGATTATGGCTTTCGCTTGCCCAGTGCCATGGACAATCGCCCGATGAAGTTTGAAGAATGGGAGCGGATTGCCCCAACGACGATTTTTGTGACCGCAACGCCAGCGATTTATGAGCTTGAGCATAGTGAGCAAATCGTCGAGCAGGTGGTGCGTCCGACCGGTTTGGTTGACCCGACCTTAGAAATACGCCCTGTGATTACCCAAGTTGATGATTTATTGTCTGAAATTCATTTGCGTAAAGATCAAAACGAACGGGTGTTGGTCACCACACTGACCAAACGGATGGCCGAAGATCTCACCACTTATCTCAAAGAATACAGCATCAATGTCGCGTATTTGCATTCGGATATCGACACGGTGGAACGGATCAAAATCATCCATGAGCTGCGCAGTGGCGTGCATGATGTACTGGTGGGGATTAACCTGCTGCGTGAAGGTTTGGATATGCCCGAAGTGTCGTTGGTGGCGATTTTGGATGCCGACAAAGAAGGCTTTTTGCGCTCAGATCGCGCCTTGATCCAGACCATTGGTCGTGCCGCGCGGCATATCAACGGCAAAGCGATTTTGTATGCCGACAGCATCACCCCGTCGATGCAGCGTGCCATTGACGAAACCGAACGGCGACGACGCAAACAAATCGAATTTAACACTGCGCATGGCATCACCCC
>CALFYA010000214.1 GCA_937952925.1 uncultured Moraxellaceae bacterium | reverse complement strand
ACACTCATTTTTTCAAGCCCTTTCATGTGCTTGCAGCCTAAGTTGGCGCGTATGCCGCTATACCTTTACGAACCGACCGAACAAGCCACGCCAGCCGATGACTTATTCAGCCCTCAGAATACGCCACAAGTTCCTGCTGATATGTTGGCGCAATGGCATAAAGAATTTGAAGATATGTTCCCGTATGACGACGAGGATGATGACTTCAACATTGAAATTTTAAGTGTTGAATACATCGACCCGATCAAACAAGCGGCATTTTTGCAGTATCAAAACCGCATCAAGGCACAACAAAGCGCGACAGCACCCCAATACACCCGCCGCGATGCCATCAGCGACGACGGCCTCGCCCACTTTGCCGACTACTACGCCGCGCAAACCAATGGCGAAACAATTAGCAAAGAAGACCTGTTTTACTACATCTACGGCCTACTGCACTCCGAAGACTACCGCGCACGCTACGCCGACAACCTCAGCAAAGAACTGCCGCGTATCCCCCGCGTCAAAACCTATGCCCATTTCAAGCATTTTAGTGACGCAGGCCGCCAGTTCGCCCACTACCACCTCAACTATGAAAGCGTAGAACCCTACCCCGTCCAATTCAACTGCAACCTCGACAGCCTGACGGCTGAAGACTTCTACGTCACCAAAATGAAATTTGGCGCAGGCAAAGACAAAAGCACCGTCATTTACAACGCCAAAATCACCATGAGCGGCATTCCACTCAACGCCTACGACTATGTGGTCAACGGCAAACCCGCGCTGGAATGGGTCATTGAACGCCAATGTGTCAAAACCGACAAAGACAGCGGCATCGTCAACGACGCCAATGACTGGGCAATCGAAACCATGCACAACCCACGCTATCCGCTAGAACTATTCCAGCGCGTGATTACTGTCAGTATTGAGACCATGAAAATTGTGAATGGCTTGCCGAAGTTGGAGATTGAATAAAGGCAATAGGTATCATGCTTTGATTGGTGGTGCTTGAAGGTGCGCATGGCGCACCCTACACCTTACTTTCTCCCAAAAGGAGAAAGTTGGGGTGAAAGATTTGACAATCATTGGTCTGTCATTCTAATCTTATCAAGACCCGCTCTATTCCGACTTCTCGCTGGGGTGCATGCACCTTCAGTCCATGAAGCGGTCGTGGCAGGATGATGCACCCTGTGGTTGGTTGAGCTATCCCTCACCGGATGGCACTGTTCCCAGCAGGGTAGCATCGACAAATCAGGGGCGTGCCACGCAAACCACCCCATGCAACATCGGTAGGGTGCGCCATGCGCACCACCACCCGTCTTTGCTGCGCACAGCACCTTACAAATCAAACCGATCCAACACCATCACTTTCGCCCACGCCGCCACAAAATCCGCCACAAACTTGCTGTGGTTGTCATCTTGCGCATACACCTCGGCAATGGCGCGTAGCTGCGAGTTGGAACCAAACACCAAATCCACCCGTGACGCTGTCCACTTTTCCGCACCACTTCGGTCACGACCTGTAAACACCTGCGCACTGTCATCAACAGGCGTCCAAACAGTACCCATATCCAGCAGATGGACAAAAAAGTCATTGCTCAACACTTGTGGTCGATGGGTCAACACTCCTCGCCCCGCCACACTAACGCCCAAAGCACGCAAACCACCGACCAACACGGTCATCTCTGGTGCGCTCAAGGTCAGCAAATGCGCTTTGTCCAGCAGCAATTCCTCAGTCGGCACGCGGTATTGGTTTTTTTGATAATTGCGGAAGCCATCGACCACTGGTTCAAGTACCGCAAACGATTCCACATCGGTCTGCTCAAGGCTGGCATCCATACGTCCGGCATGAAACGGCACGCGCAGCGCATGGCCTGCCGCCTGCGCGGCTTGCTCCACTGCGGCATTGCCCGCCAGTACAATCAGATCCGCCAGCGATACTTTTTTGCCATCGGTTTGCCGTGCATTAAAGGCCGTTTGGATACTTTCGAGCATACCGAGCACCATTGAGAGTTGCTCTGGTTTGTTGGCTGCCCAGTCTTTTTGTGGGGCAAGGCGAATCCGCGCACCATTCGCGCCACCGCGTTTGTCTGAACCACGGAACGTGGATGCCGATGCCCATGCGGTTTCGACCAACTGATCAATGCTCAGGCCAGAGGCCAAGATGTCTGCCTTGAGTGCGGCTTGATCGGCGTCGTCAATCAACGGGTGATCAACAGCAGGAATCGGGTCTTGCCAAATCAAGACTTCGCTGGGCACTTCACTGCCCAAATAACGCGCACGCGGCCCCATATCACGGTGGGTCAGCTTAAACCACGCCCGTGCAAACGCATCGGCAAACTGATCAGGATTCTGCATAAAACGACGCGAGATTTGCTCATAGGCCGGATCAAAACGCAGGGACAGATCGGCGGTGGTCATCATCGGGCGGTGCTTGATGCTTGGATCATGCGCATCGGGGATCATGTCTTCGTCTTTGACATCTTTGGCAAGCCACTGATGCGCACCGGCGGGGCTTTTGACCAATTCCCACTCATAACCAAATAAGACTTTGAAATAACCCATATCCCATGTAGTGGGATTGGGTTTCCACGCGCCTTCAATACCACTGGTGGTGGTGTGGATACCTTTACCCGATTCAAATCGATTGATCCAACCCAAGCCCATCGATTCAATACTGCTGCCCTCTGGCTCTGCACCCACTAAGCTTGGATCACCTGCGCCGTGCGCTTTACCAAAGGTATGCCCACCAGCCACCAATGCCACGGTTTCTTCGTCGTTCATGGCCATACGGGCAAAGGTTTCGCGTACATCCCGCCCCGATGCGACTGGATCAGGATTGCCATTGGGGCCTTCGGGATTGACGTAAATCAAGCCCATTTGTACCGCCGCCAGTGGGTTTTCCAGTTCTCGATCACCGCTATAGCGGTTGTCGCCGAGCCATTCGGTTTCACTGCCCCAATAAATATCTTCTTCGGGTTCCCAAATATCCTCGCGACCACCGGCAAAGCCAAAAGTTTTAAAGCCCATCGACTCGAGTGCACAGTTACCAGCCAAAATCATCAAATCTGCCCAAGACAGCGCATTGCCATATTTGCGTTTGATCGGCCACAGCAAGCGGCGGGCTTTGTCGAGATTGCCGTTGTCAGGCCAGCTGTTGACAGGGGCAAAACGCTGATTGCCTGTGCCTGCACCACCGCGACCATCAGCCGTGCGATACGTCCCTGCACTGTGCCACGCCAAGCGGATAAACAGACCACCATAGTGTCCCCAATCAGCAGGCCACCAATCTTGTGAGTCGGTCATCAGGGCGTACAGGTCTTGCTTGACGGCTGATAAATCAAGCTGTTGGAACGCTTGCGCATAACTAAAATCCGCGCCGAGTGGATTGGATTTGGGCTGGTGCTGATGCAAAATGGCGAGATTGAGTTGATTCGGCCACCAGTGTTGATTGGCACGTTTGGCGGGTGTGGTGCGTGCGCCGTGAAATGGGCATTGGCCTTGCGCTGGGTTGCTCATGATCATCCCCTGATATGGTTGTTGTGCAGGCTCAGTGACAAGTGTCGCTTGTCCTAAGCTCTAACTTGGCACTATGCAAAGGTCTTTGCAAACGAAAAAAATCGTACTTGTTGATCTATTTTTCCGATGATCAAAAGGCTATCAGTCGCTCGACCCTAGGGTTTCAATGATTGCTCAAGGCCGTTAATCCTTCTACATTAAGCCCCACCTGATGAATGAAAATTCTGGCCTATTATGAATGTCTTGATTGTCCACGCTCACCCTGAGCCGTTGTCGTTTAATACTGCACTCAAAGATCTGGCGGTGGAGCAGCTCACCGCGCAAGGCCATCACGTCGTGGTGTCTGATTTGTATGCAATGAACTTTAATCCGGTCGCCTCGCGTGAGGATTTTGCCGAGCGCAAAAATCCCGATTATTTGGTCTATGCCCTCGAACAACGCTACAACTACGAGCAACAGACCATTGCCCCCGACATTGCCACCGAAGTGGAAAAACTCAAAGCCGCAGATCTGGTGATTTTCAACTTCCCGATGTTTTGGTTTTCGATGCCTGCCATCTTAAAAGGCTGGATTGATCGGGTGTTGATCTCTGGCGTGTGCTACGGCGGTATGCGTTTTTATGATCAAGGTGGCCTCAAAGGCAAAAAAGCCATGATCACCTTTACCTTGGGTGGGCGTGAGCATATGTTTGCCGATGCTGATGCGATTCATGGCGATATGCAGACCCTGCTGCGCCCGATTTTGCGTGGCACGCTGTACTATGTGGGCATGGACGTGTTGCCGCCGTTTATTGGCTATCATGTGCCGTATATCAGCCCCGAAGCGCGTGCAGAGATTTTGCAACAATACCGTGAGCGTCTTAACACTCTCGAACAACTAGAGCCGCTGCAATTTCCCAAAGTGAGCGACTTTGATAGTAAGTTGTATCCGAAGAAAGACTAGCCGTAGTCTTGCGATGTCATTCCCGCGCAGGCGGGAATCCATCAGACAGTGCATTCTAAAAATCTAATAACACCTCAAATCTGCTCTATCCGCTCCCGCCACTGCACCGCCTGTTCCTGCAAATTACTTAGGCTATTTTGATCCATTTTGTCTAGTTGTTTATACACAATCCCCAAACGCGGATTGTTGCCCAGTATGGTGCGATGCCGTGCAAAAAAATCCCAATACAAACTATTCATCGGACAGGCTTTTGCACCCCATTTTTCTTTGGGGTTATACGGGCAACCTTGGCAATAATCGCTCATCCGCCCGATATACGCCGCACTCGACACATACGGCTTGGTCGCGAGTAAGCCACCATCGGCAAACTGACTCATGCCGAGCGTGTTGGGCAATTCCACCCACTCAAACGCATCAATGTATACGCCCAAATACCACTCATGCACCGCTTTGGGCGCAAGCCCTGCGAGTAGCGCAAAATTGCCAATCACCATCAAACGCTGAATATGGTGGGCATAGGCGTATTCGAGCGACTGACCGATGGCATGGCGTAAGCAGTTCATCCGCACTTGGCCTGTCCAAAACCAACTCGGCAAGGCGCGATCATGAGCAAACACATTGCGCTCACGATAATCCGGCATCTGCGCCCAATACACACCGCGCACATATTCACGCCAGCCCAAAATCTGCCGGATAAAGCCTTCGACCGCCGCGAGTGGCGCATGGCCTGCCCGCCACGCTTGCTCTGCTGCATCGATCACTTCGCGTGGATGTAGCATTTTGACATTCAGCGCAAACGACAACAGCGAATGAAATAAACGCCAATCTTTGACGGTCATCGCATCTTGAAAATCACCAAAATGCGGCAACACGCGCTGGATAAAGCTATCGAGTTGCTGGAGGGCTTCGGCGCGATTAAGCGGCCAACGGCAACGCTCGGCCTGCGGCTGCCCAAACGATTTCACCCCTGCACCCACAATGGTTTGCCACAATGCTTGATGATCGTGTGTCGTCCATGACAAGGATGGAATCGGTGGCTGGCCTGTCCATGTTTTTCGGTTGTCGTGGTCAAAATTCCATTGCCCACCAGTGGGCTGTTTGCCCTCCATCAACACGCCATACTGTTGGCGCATCTGGCGATAAAACCGCTCCATCAACCACTGTTTTTTACCCGAAAACAGCTTGGCGACGCTGTCACGCGCCGTCAAAAAATGCTCGCTATCGACACATTCAATCGTCATGCCTTGCGCCGCCAGTGCTGCAACATCGCTGGCGAGTTGTTGATCGAGCCGATATTCATCTGGCATTTGGTAGGCCATCGACTGTGCGCCTTTACGCTGTGCCAGCGCCGTCACATTGACCACGATATCGTGCTGATTGTGGGGATCATCAATGGTGATATAGTGCACCCGATGCCCTGCCGCCTTCAGGGTTTTGGCAAAATCACGCATAGCGGCAAAGATCGCCAAGATCTTTTGCGCATGGTGCAACACATAGTCGGTTTCACAGCGCACTTCCATCAGCACATACATCACCTCTGGCTGGACGTGGGCAAACCATGAATGCTGCGGATTGAGCTGATCCCCCAAAATCAACCGAAGCTGCTGTACAGACTGGCTCATACGCGCCCCCAGAGCGCCCGATACGCGCCATCGGCATCATAATCTTGTGCTTGTTTGTCTGGATTAAAGCGCCGCGAACCACGTGAATCGGTGCCGCGTCCAGCCAAATACAACCAATTGCCTTGATTGCTATACACATCGTAATCGAGCAAATTGGCCTCAAACCACGCCGCCGCCGACGGCCAATCGCCACGCAAATCGTGAATCCAAAAACTCGCCACGTTTTGCCGCATCCGATTGGACAAATATCCGGTCGCGGCCAATTCGCGCATACCCGCATCAATCCACGCCTGCCCTGTTTGCCCTGCACACCAACGGGCAAACACTTTGGGGCGATGCGCGACTAAGGGCGTATCCGCAAGACCACGCGGCAAATACAACTGTCTGCCATATTTAAGATGTAAAAAGCGGAAATAATCCCGCCACAGCAATTCAAACCAAATCCAATAGGTGCTGTCGTTGGCACCATGTTCGGCCTCGTAAGCTTGGCGGGCTTGCTCAATCACCCGCACCGACAGCGCACCATGCGCCAGCCACGGCGAAAACTTGGTGGAATAATCCAGCCCTATCAATCCATTGCGGGTTTGTTTGTAGTGGGAGGCTTTGTTGCTGGCAAAATAGGCGTGTAGATAGGCCAATGCCGCCCGCTCACCGCCTTGGCATGGTGGCTGCTGATAGGCAAACGCACTACGCGCATCTGGGGTGATCTGTGTATCCACCCCAAGCAGCACCTTAATCGAATCAATCGACTGAGGTGCGAGTGGCACCGCCAGCGGCCACTGTTGGGGCGTAGCACAGATCGGACGGGGGCTGATGCCTGCCCGTTCGATTTTGTTGCGGCAGTTGCTAAACACATCGGGCAGCTTGCTAATGTCAAACGGCAAATCGTGCGGATCAAACAAACTCGACTGCCACAGCGTCTGTACCTTGATGCCTGCCTGTTTGAGCTGCTGGATATCGTCTTGCTCTTCGGGTGCAGCAATCTCCTCGCAATACACTTGGATCTGCTGCGGTGTGATGCCCAGTTGCTGCGCCACATCATTGAGCACATGGAGAGGTTCGCCCACCCGTACCGTGAGCGTTTGCCCCACCGCCGCCAATTGCTCGCTCAAATCATGCAGATGTGCTGCCAAAAACTGCCGCCGATACTGCCCCATACGCACAAAGTCCCATGCGGTGGTGACATCGTGGCGCGGATGATGGATGTACAATAAGAGCAGCGGTACACCTTGCCGCTTGGCCTGCGCAATGGCCTGATTGAGCGCAGGGTTGTCGTGCAAGCGCAAATCTTGGCGGAACCAATAACACACAGCAGCGCTCATGGACTTGCTCAAATGGTGAGATCGGCAGATGATAGAAAAATGCAAGTAGGCGTCGTAGTGGACAAATCTAGACCAATACAGTCTTATTGGCATGAATGATCATCATATCAACAGCGTGATTTATGGGCGTTGAATACACTCTCGTCAATCTCACCAAACGTGAGCAAATCAGTTTTATCCATATGGCTGGCAGTAAAATGCGGGAGCTTGCAGGCAACCCTGCTCAAGCAGCAGTGGTCACATGGTATATGCTCCATAATCAGGGGGATGAGATACAGTTCGTTTCAGACAGCGATGGCGAGTGGCCGTTTCGTCGCGGTCAACGGGGTGATGAACTGCCATTTCGTGATGTCACCCTACGCTATATTGGTCAGTTACTTGAGCAAGGCATTCTCAAAAATCAAGGTTTCTTATATATCGACCCCGACGATCCCACCAATTCGTATATTTTGGATTTAAAAAATATTTATCTAGATCACTGCCCAGAATGACTGCGCAGTGATCTGGAGATGGCTAGCCATTCAACAACGCTGCGACCGCAATCGACTCATCAATGAGTTTGCTTGGATCAATCGCCAAAGCTGCACCAATCACCCGTTTACTCAACATAAACTCTTGTGGCCGATTGATACAGTCAGCGGCAATCATGCGACCTTGCCGATAATAAAACACCGCCACGCTACGGCCTGAATCAAGATCACCACGCACATAGATCTGATCATAGCCTTGATTGAGTCCTGCGATTTGCAGCTTCAGATCATATTGATCCGACCAAAACCACGGCAGACTCTCAAATTGCTTGTGGCCACCACACAGGCTCGACGCGGCAATTTTGGCCTGATCATTGGCACTCGGGATCGACTCCACGCGCACTGTGCGTTGATACTGGGTATTAAAATATTGTACGCAATCTCCCGCCGCCACAATACGTGGATCACTGGTACGGCAATACGCATCGATACAAATGCCGTGCTCCACCTGCAAGCCTGCCTGCTGTGCTAGCTCGACATTCGGCAACACGCCAATCCCCACAATCACCAGATCAGCAGCAAAGCTTGAACCATCCTGACACAGCACTTGTGCCACTGCCCCGTCATGTCCGATCAGCTTGGCGACGCTTTTGTGGGTATGGATACGCACACCTTGCTCGGCATGAATACGGCTATAAAACGCCGAGACGCTAGGCGCCGTCACACGCTTCAAAATACGTTCTTCCGCTTCGAGTACATCGACAGATAAGCCGTGCTGCCGTAAAACCGCCGCCGTTTCTAGACCAATGTATCCCCCGCCAATCACCACCGCACGTTGTGCTGTACCCATCTGTTGTTTGAGGGCAAGCACATCATCTATGGTTTTGATATAAAACACCCCACCTAGCTGATGTCCTTCGACCGCGAGCCTACGCACACGCGCACCCGTACAGATCGCCAACTGATCATAGGCAATACACTCACCATCATCGAGGGTGACGGTTTGTGCAACGCGATCAATCTGGGTGACCGTGCGATGGGTCAGCAGATTGATGTGTTGCTTTTGATAAAACTCTGGCGTGCGAATCAGCAGTTCATCGAATGTTTTTTCACCAGACAAAAACGCCTTGGACAACGGTGGCCGCTGGTACGGCACATACGGCTCATTGCCAATCAGGGTGATGCTGCCTTGCCAGCCTTCTTGTCTTAAACTGACCGCCAACTGCGCCGCTGCATGGCCTGCGCCAACAATTACGATGGAACTGCTCATCATTCACCTCAAGCTCGACGGTTTAGGATGCTTTGGCCGTCAGCCGCACCATCATTTTGGCGTAGCCTCGCACAAAGTTGGACTGCACAATCTCCGGATCGCCGAGCACCTCAATCTGCTCAAAGCGCTGCAACAGCTCTTCCCACAAAATCCGCAGTTGCATCTCAGCCAAGCGATTGCCCATACAGCGGTGCACGCCAAAGCCAAACGACAAATGATTACGCGCTCCTTTACGGTCGATGATCAGCTCATCGGGTCGCTCAATCGCACGTTCATCGCGGTTGCCCGACACATACCACATCACCACTTTGTCGCCTTTTTTGATGGTTTGCCCGCCCAACTCGACATCTTGCTTGGCAATCCGGCGCATATACGCCAGTGGGGTTTGCCAGCGGATGATTTCAGACACCATATTGGGGATCAGGCTTGGGTTATTTTTGAGTTTGACAAATTCATTGGGAAATAGGCTCAAGGCATACACGCCACCGGTCATCGAGTTGCGCGTAGTGTCATTGCCACCCACAATCAACAGCACCAAATTGCCAATAAACTCCATCGGACGACGGATCAAATCTTGAGTGGCTTCATTGGACTGCATCAAGCTGATCAAATCGTAGCCCATCGGCGCACCTGCTGCCTTTTGCGCCGCTTTGCGATGCCATAAGGCTGAAAACTGCTTCGCCATGTCGGCTGCACCCAAAAACATCTCGTCCATGTCATCAGTCGTGCCACCGGTCGATTCGACACTGCCTGCAATCAAATCTGACCAATACACCAACTGATGCCGCTGCTGATACGGGAAATCCAGCAGCGTCGCCAGCATCCGTGCGGTCAGTTCAATCGACACGTTTTCAACCCAATCAAACGGCTGACCCACTGGCAATTGATCGAGTACCTCTTGCACGCGTGAGCGAATCAGCCCCTCAAGCTCTTTGAGATTTTTGGGTGCGACCACATCTTGTACGGCTTGGCGTTGCAAATCGTGCTTGGGCGGATCCATAGCAATAAACATTTCAACGTTTAGTCCCGATGGTGCATTGCCAATCACAATCACCGGCTCAGCCGAAAACAACTCATGGTGCTTATCGACAAACACAATATCCTCATAGCGAGTCACCGACCAAAACGCACCAAACGGGCTTTTGGCTTGATAGTGCACCGGTGCTTCATCACGTAGCCGTTTAAAATACGACTGCCATTTTTTTTGCTTGTACAAAAATGGATTGCTGACATCAATCTCAGCCAATTCGAGCGTCGAGACTTCGGGGATGGTCTGCTCTACAAATGGTGGAAACGGTTGATGATACAAACGATTTTTGAGTTTTTGTAACAGATGCATGCCTTTGATTTGGGTGTGCATCGGCACAAAACGAGTCACTTGCCCATGCAAAAACTGCTGACCCTGTTGGATTTGTGGGTGGGTTGCAATCGTCTGACTCACGGTTGATGTCACTTTTTCGACCACTGAACGTGCTAAGGTCATCTCAACTCTCCTGAAGAATCATGCTTGAAAACGTAGGCGCTTTACATCTGAAACTCAGGTAGATGCACCACCATGCCATCCATCGCGTCGGTGATTTGCACACGGCAAGACAAACGTGAGGTGGACGAACGCTCTGGGGTCATCTCCAGCATTTGCAGTTCGTCAGCTTCGGCCTTGCCAGCCGCAGCTAGCCATTGCTGCTCCAAGATCACATGGCAAGTACCACAAGCACACTCACCACCACAATCGGCATCAATACCGGGAATATTGTTGTCTACGGCGATCTGCATGAGGGTTTTACCGGCCACTAGATCCACGTCATGTGTTTGACCATCATGCTCAATAAATACGATACGTCCCATCAGGCTGACTCCGCTGTTGATCAAAACCAAATTTTCAGTCTTTACACTAAGCGTGCAGCGAGTCGCTCAACAGGTCATTTGTCGCCATCTAGGAGTCATTTAAAGACACCAAACACCTTCCCAGCAAATACTCAAACGTGAATCGACGCACTTATGCTAAAACCCCACGCAGGGTGGCAAGTCTTGAGGTGTATATGCATGCTGTTGATGATTGGGGGGCGGATACCAACGACGCATCGATTCCGCTGTCGTATTCACGCATTATTGGGCGAGTCTTGGGGCTACAAGTCCGTGAGTTGCCGCAACTGCTCAAATGGACGTCGGTTTCACTCGATACGTTTTTGCATGATGATGGTTGTATTAGTCGTCAGACTCAAATTCAGATTCTCAAAAATGCCGCCGCACTCTCGACCGATCCACTGTGGGGACTCAAACTTGGTCGCACCCTCTCCTCATCCACACACGGCGCGATGGGTTTTTTGATCAATAGCAGTCCCAATTTGCTGATTGCCTTAGAAGCTGCCCAACAGTTTATGCCGACACGGATGAGTATCATCACGTTGCAACTACACAAACTGCCGGATATGGTGGTGTGTCAGGTACAATTTGATCGGCAGGTTGATGCGACGCTTGCGATCACCTTATCTGAAATGATTACAGGGATTTTTTTTGAGCATGCCGAGTTTTTGACAGGAAGGACGCTCGACGAGGTTGAGATCGATTTTCAGCATGCCAAACCTGATTATCCCTATCAGGACTACTTGTCTGGACGACATCAGTTTCATCAGCCTTGTTTTTTAATTCGTATTCCCTATTCGATTTGTCTGATCCCCAACTCTTGTGCCAATCAGCACAGCTATGTACTCGCCAATCATGAATGTGAAAAAATCCTCAGCCAACTCAGCCCCACCCCCAACACCGTCACCTATCGGGTGCAAAAATGTTTACTCTCACAGCGACTTGGCGAGGTCAGCGAAAAAGACACCGCGTGCGCATTGTTTGTGAGCACACGCACCCTGCATCGGCAACTGCAAAAAGAACAGACCAGCTTTAAGGCGATCCGCGAGCAAGTGCTTGCTAAACAAGCAGCGGCGTATCTCGGTAACCCTCAAATCTCGATTGATGCGATTGCGGCGCTGTTGGGGTATCACGATGCGGCCAATTTTCGGCGAGCATTTCGGCGTTGGTTTGCTACCACTCCAAGTGAATATCGCAAAACACTCAACACCTGATCTGAATCGTCTGATCAAGTAATATTGGACTCTCTGTGGACTCCCAAAGCGAGGTTGGTACGCCAACTTGACGCCAAACCAAAATAAGCTGTTGATTTTATTATTATGTATGGTGCCGACAATAGGAATCGAACCTACGACCTTCGCATTACGAATGCGCTGCTCTACCAACTGAGCTATGTCGGCGTTGTGTTGATTCTAGCCAGAGCGTTTGTCCCAGACAAGCGTCTTTTTTCAATGTTAGCTCGCGAAAATTCCTCAAAATTTTCACACATCGTGACCGACTTCACGGTAGCATATCACGCATCTTGACCGGATTTAGGTTGTCCCGTGTTGTCTGCTCGCTCTCGCCTTTTGGTGCTGTCCACCGCATTGCTCTTGACCGCTTGTGATCGGATACAGTCCCAAGACGACCCCGAACTCACCCGCGCCGACATCAAAAAACTCTCCAAAATGCTCCCCAAACGGGTCAAAGACCGCCAAGCGTGGGCGGAAGATATCCTCAAGATCATGGATGAACTCAAGATTGAGCGTAACTTGCAAAACACCTGCTCGATTGTGGCGGTGGTCGATCAAGAATCCAACTTTCAAGCCGATCCTGCTGTGTCCAATTTGGGCAAAACCGCGATGGAAGAACTGAATGATCGCCTAGAGAAGAAGCTTGGTAAATTTGTGGCAGGGCAATTCACCAAGATGCTGCAAGAACGCCCAACGCCAGACGACAATTTTGCTGCACGCTTGAGCAAGATTCACACCGAGCAAGAACTCGACCTGCTGTACCGCGAGATGTTTGAGTATTTTAAAGATCACTACAATTTGGGCATTGTGACCGGTGCCGCGAGCCTGCTGTCTGGTCACGACATGGCTGAATATTTTAATCCGGTCAAAACCTTAGGCTCGATGCAAGTCCATATCCAGCATGCTGTTGCCAATGCCAAAGAACTCAGCAGCACCAATCTGCTACGCGATCAGATGTATACCCGCTATGGTGGCATGTACTACGGCATTCACCGCTTGATGACCTATCCGGCGCAGTATGACAAGGCGATTTATCGGTTTGCCGACTACAACTCCGGCATGTATTCGAGTCGTAATGCCTCAATCCAGCAAGCCGTCGCCAAACTGCTCAAGACAGAGATGGGCTTAGATGGAGATTTGCTGCTGTACAATAAAGACCGCGAAGCTTTGGGCAAACCCAGCGAAACAGAGCTGAATATCCAACGCTTGTTTCGTGAACATGGGGTCATGATCAGCGAACGCCAAATCCGCAAACACTTACTCAAAGAAAAACAGCAAGAGTTTGAGGAAACCGACACCTATCAGCAGATTCAGCAGCTCTACAAAACTCGTTTTGAGAAAGAACTGCCCTACGCCATGATGCCGCAAGTGGTGATTAGCGGCCCCAAACTGAGCCGTGATTACAATACCAACTGGTTTGCCACACGGGTCAATGGGCGTTATATGAAATGTCGTAATATTGGGAAGAATTTGGGATTAAAATAAAAATCTATGGTCGCCTTTGCATCAAAGGCGACCAAAACGCTGCTTAAAACAGCGCCATATAATCACGATGAATCATCTCCACGGTGCGGCTTTCACCCAAAATCTCATTGATTTTGTCTGAAGGCTGGCGCATCACTTGGCGCGCATCATCGCTGCCAAAATTAACCCGACCCACCGCAATCCGCTCACCAAGCGTGCTCACACACTCGACCACATCACCACGACGAAAACTGCCTTCAACTGCACTCACGCCCACTGGCAGCAAACTACGCTTTTGTTCGCGCAGCGCTTTGATTGCGCCATCATCGAGCACCAAACGCCCTGCGGTTTGTAGATGTGCTGCCAGCCATTGTTTGCGCGAGGTGATGCGGTCGTTGTCGACAGTAAACAACGTGCCAAGCATCTCACCGTCGATCAAGCGCAGCAACACTTGTGGCTGATCACCGTTGGCAATCAAGGTCGGGCAACCCGATTTGGCTGCCAAACGTGCCGCGCGGACTTTGGTGAGCATGCCACCACGACCGAGCACACCGCCACCGCCCGCCATCTCAAACAGTTGCTCATCCATAGCGCGCACGGTGGAGAGCAAATGGGCGTTGGGATTGTTGCGTGGGTCGGCATCAAACATGCCTTCTTGATCAGTGAGGATGATCAGCAAATCGGCATTGACCAGACCCGCCACCATCGCACCGAGCGTGTCGTTGTCACCAAAACGGATCTCATCAGTCGCCACCGTGTCATTTTCATTGATGACTGGAATGATATTCCAGTCAATCAAGGTACACAGCGTATCGCCAGCATTCAGATAGCGCTGGCGATCCGACAAGTCATCATGGGTCAGCAACACTTGCGCAGTTTGGATGTTGTGCGCGAGCAAGGCTTTTGACCATAGCTCCACTAGCCCCATCTGCCCAATCGCCGCGCAGGCTTGGATTTCGGGCAAGGTGGTGGGACGTGCTGGCAAATTCATCCGGCACATGCCTTCAGCCACGGCACCAGACGACACCAAAATCAGTTGATAGCCGTCGGCTTGCAATTTGGCGAGTTGTGCCGCCCAACCCGCCATCGCCACTTGATCCAAACCACGGCCATTGGCGGTGAGCAAGGCCGAGCCAATTTTGACCACAATACGCTGACCAACGATCTGACGTTTGGCAGCATTTGGTTGCATCGTCATGGTGTTGATGTCCTTTAAATCTTAACGCACATAGATGCTTTCGGCACCGTCTGCATCTTCATCCCAATCGTCATCATCGTCGTCATCCAAGCCTTCACGCGCAGCTCGACGGGCGGCACGTTGTGCTTCACGCAGCTCCAAGGCATTTTCGCGGGTTTCTTGCTCCAGACGCTCACGCAGCTCTTTTTGTGCTTGCGCAAAATCAGAATCTTCTTCCTCTCGCTCTTTTTCTCGCTCGATTTGATCCATCAGATAATAGATCACCGGCTTGGTACCCTCACCGGTCAAGCCAGAGGTGCGAAATACCGCGCCTGTCCAGCCCAGCTCAGCCACAATATGGGTACACCACGCATTGTGCTGATCTTCGGGGATTTGATCGAGCTTATTGAGCACCAACACCATCGGTAACTCAGCCAATGTTGGTGAGAATTTCTCCAACTCTTTCATGATCGCTTTGGCATTGCGGATCGGATCAGAGCCATCAATCGGCTGGACATCGACCAAATGCAACAAAATCCGTGTACGTGCCAAATGCTTGAGGAAACGAATTCCAAGCCCCGCACCATCAGCTGCACCTTCGATCAGCCCCGGAATATCGGCCATGACAAATGAGCGGTGACGATCCACATCCACCACGCCCAAATTGGGCACCAGTGTGGTAAACGGATAATCAGCGACTTTGGGCTTGGCTGCACTCACCGCACGGATAAAGGTGGATTTGCCTGCATTGGGTAAGCCCAGCAAGCCCACATCAGCCAATACCTTCAATTCCAGACGAATTTCACGCATTTCACCGGCGTGACCTGAAGTGCATTTGCGCGGTGCACGGTTGGTCGAGCTTTTAAAATGAGTATTACCCAAGCCACCATGACCACCTGCGGCCACCAGTAACCGCTGCCCTGCCTCGACCAAATCACCAATGACTTCATTGGTCAACACATCGACCACGGTCGTGCCCACAGGCACGGTGAGAAATACGTCTGGTGCACCACGGCCTGCACAGTTGGCGCTTTGACCATTTTTGCCACGCTCGGCACGGAATTTGCGGGTATAACGATAATCCACAAGGGTGTTGGCATTGATGTCGGCGACAATCACAATGTCGCCGCCTTTGCCACCATCACCACCATCGGGGCCACCCATGGGGATAAACTTTTCGCGGCGAAAGCTAGCGACGCCATTGCCACCGTCGCCGGCATGTACCGAAATGACGGCTTCATCTACAAAGCGCATGATCTGCTCCTCGCCTGAGTGATTCAAAAAACGCAATATTCTGACAGACTATCCGCGTGGTGAACAGCCAACATTCGGCGAGATTTTGTTTATGTAAGACAATCGCCAATTTGACTTGCAAGCAAAATGATGTATTTATAAGTGATGTACGATTGTACCGTTTGCCCCATTACCGCGTATTTTCCGCAATCACTGTGGAATGGCCAAGGAGTTGTTTAATGACAATCTCGGCCAACCTCTCCGATGGATCTTAGAAGTCCAATCATGTCAACGTTTCTCTCTCGTACTCTGATTGCAGCAAGCTTAAGTCTTGGTGCGTGGACTGCTCATGCCGAGCCAACGACTGACGATATTGTGGGGTATTGGCGTACTATTGATGATAAAACGGGGTTTGCCAAAGCCGTTGTCCAAATCCAGAAGGCCAACAATGGCACATTTGTGGGCACCATTGTTCGTACCGTTCCGCGACCAGACTATACGCCTGCCGAAAAATGCCGTAACTGCCCCAAACCGTTTACTGATCGTAAAATCGTTGGTCTGCCATTATTGTGGAACATCAAATCGGATGGCACAACCGACGTCAACCGCTGGCGCTATGTCGAGGGTTATGCGATTGATCCTCTATCGGGCAAAATTTATCATGGCAAAGCCAAAGTCAGTGCGGATGGTCGTCGCTTGATGTTGCGCGGTTATATTGGTTTTTCGGCGTTGGGGCGTACCCAAATTTGGATTCGTGAAGACAAAAACAGTCCACTGTTGCAAGATTTACCCCCGATTGTTCCTTAAATGTTGTGCACCACACTGCCAATGGCCATGGTTGGTCGTCGGCTAAATCATCAGTTCAATTCCAAAACTTGACCGAATAGCATCACAAAAAGATATATATTAAAAGAATGTTT
>CALFYA010000213.1 GCA_937952925.1 uncultured Moraxellaceae bacterium | reverse complement strand
TTGGTGCGCTGTTGTTTGGGGGCAGTGGCGGCTGTCCCAAAATGCCATTGGCCGTTGGCATCTTGCCATTTGACCACAGGATCAGCCAGACCAAGGGTACTGACCAGCAGACCGATACTTAGAGAAAACCATTTCATCACAGGCTCACATGATTGGTATTGTGGAAAATTGAGTTAGAATGTCGCGCTATTTTGCACGAATGAATGATCTATGACGACAGCATTGTTGCGCCAAACGCCATGGGTGATTGGCAATTGGAAAATGAATCCAGCCACACAGGCACAGGCACAGGCGCTGGCACAGGCGTGTGCGGCGCAGCCCTGTACCGATGTATACGTGGGGATCACCCCTGCGCATGTGCATGTGGCGACAGTTGCCACCGCCTTGGTGGGGACGGATCTTCAGCTCGTGGCGCAAGATGTGGCAGTCGCTCAAGGCACAGGGGCATATACCGGTGATGTCTCAGCGCAACAATTGGCGGATTTGGGCGTATCGTGGGTGTTGGTGGGGCATTCAGAGCGTCGTCAGCATCATGCCGAATCCGAACGGGTATTGACCCAAAAAATTCAAGCAGCCTTGCAAGCCGGACTTGGCGTGGTGTTGTGTATTGGTGAGCACCTGCATGAGCGCCAAGCGGGGCATGCGCAAGCGGTGGTGTTGGCACAACTTGATGCACAATTGGTACATCTTGATCCCAGCGTTTGGCAGCAATCGGTGATTGTGGCCTACGAGCCGGTGTGGGCGATTGGAACGGGGCAAACGGCCAGCCCTGCGGATGCCCAAGCGATGCATGCCTGTATTCGTGCACACTTATCGACCCATGACAGTCGTCTGGAACAAACCCCTCTACTTTACGGCGGCAGTGTAAAGGCTGATAATGCCGCAGCACTCGCTGCCTGTCCCGACATTGATGGGGCATTAGTTGGGGGAGCTGCTCTCGATGCTGATTCGTTTGTCAGTATTGCTCAAGCATTTGCACAGGCCAAACGCGCTTAAATTTCGCTCGCAGGAGAACACACCGTGGAAACGCTGGTGCTCGTTGTACATATTATTGTTGCTATTGGCATGATTTTGCTGATTTTGCTGCAACAAGGTAAAGGCGCTGAAGCTGGCGCATCGTTTGGGGGGGGATCCTCGGGGACGGTATTCGGTGCTGCCGGTACAGGGAATTTTATGACCCGTACCACGGCCATTTTGACCACCATCTTCTTTATCACCAGTTTGGGCTTGGCCATTATTGCCAAACATCAAGCCGCGAATCTGATGAGCTTGCCATCTGTGGCTCAAGCCCCCGTCACGCAGCCTGTCACGCCACGGCCACTGACTGCACCGGTTGAAAAATCACCAGAAGCACCAACGCCTGCAAATCCCTCTTCCAATCCCTAAACAAATCTCGTAGACTAATGTCCTTCCTGCGGGGGTGGTGGAATTGGTAGACACGCTATCTTGAGGTGGTAGTGGCTTATGCCGTGGGGGTTCAAGTCCCCCCCTCCGCACCAAATTAATCTCCTGAGATTAAATTTGGTGGAAGCAAGGAAAATAATCCTTGACAAAAAGGTTGGCGAGACCTACAATTCTCGGCCTGTTGATGCGGGGTGGAGCAGTCTGGTAGCTCGTCGGGCTCATAACCCGAAGGTCGTTGGTTCAAATCCAGCCCCCGCTACCATATTTTCAAGGAAGCCCACAGTTGTGGGCTTTTTTGCACGATGGCGACGCATGGGACGTTCAATCTTCCAGTGTTGCAATCTGAAAATGGGCGATTACGCCCATTTTTCGTTTTGACGTTCGCCCGATCTTCCGGGGAATGCTTTCCTGCTTCTTTAGCACTGACATGAACGGGAAATCAGGCGGACTTCCGTTTGATTGGCCTGAAGAATGGATCGGTTTAAAGACAGCCCATGAAACAACCTGCCAAAGTACAAGCCCTGCTTGAGATCATTGCACCTGCGGTTGCCGTGTGTGGTGTCGATCTGTGGGGGATCGAATTGTTGCAACAAGGCCGTCGTTCCTTGTTGCGGATCTATATTGATAAGCCGCTCGTTGCTGCCCCTGACACTCCTGAACCTGATGTAGACGACGACAATACCGGTCGTGGCGTGGATGTCAACGACTGTGTGCGCGTCACCCACCAAGTCAACGGCGTGCTCGATGTGCATGATCCGATTGCCGGTGAATATGCGTTAGAGGTGTCTTCACCGGGTTGGGATCGGCCATTTTTTAGCCTCGAACAAATGCAAGCCTATGTGGGGCAAACCGTTGCCTTGCGTTTGATTGCACCCGTCGATAACCGCCGCAAAATGACCGGCGTATTACAGGAGTTGACCGCACAAGGCTTGACCATCGTGGTCGATGGCAAAGCGCTCGAGATCGATGGCGATAACCTCGACAAAGCAAATTTGGTCTATCAGGACGAGTAGACCAACCCAGATTCGTTTTAACCGGATGAAAGGTGACAATATGAGTCGCGAAATTCTGACTGTGGTCGAAACCGTCAGTAACGAAAAGGGCGTCAGCCGCGAAGCGATTTTTACTGCGCTAGAGCAAGCCTTGGTGGCAGCGACCAAAAAGAAATTTTATGAGCACGATGATGAAGTGCAACTGCGCGTCAGCATCAATCGCAAGACTGGCGATTACGACACCTTCCGTCAGTGGACGGTGGTGGCCGATGAAGATCACGAAATGCCCGCCTGCCAAGACGCCATTACCGATGTCGATAATGACGTGTGGAGCATTGGTGATATTCGTGAGCAGCAAATTCCCTCCATCGAGTTTGGTCGGATTGCCGCGCAAATTGCCAAGCAAGTGATTGTGCAAAAGATCCGCGAAGCTGAGCGTGCGTTGGTGGCGGATGCCTACGCGCCACGTGTGGGTGAGCTGATCTATGGTGAAGTGAAAAAACAAACCAAAGATGGCTTTATCATCGATTTGGGCGACAACGCCGAAGGCTATTTGGCACGCGATGAAATGCTGCCCAAAGAGCAATTGCGCGTGAAGCAACGGATCAATGCAATTTTGTTTGCAGTGAATCGTGAAGGCCGTGGGGCACAGCTGCTGCTGTCGCGAGCGCGTCCCGAAATGCTGATGGCACTGATGAAAAAAGAAGTGCCTGAGATTGCTGAAGAAATCATCGAAATCAAAGGTGCTGCCCGTCAACCGGGTGTGCGTGCCAAGATTGCGGTGAAAACCAACGATCACCGAATTGATCCAGTGGGCGCGTGTATCGGCATGCGTGGCACACGGATTCAAGCGGTACAGCAAGAGCTTAATGGCGAGCGGATTGACGTGGTGGTCTGGTCAGACGATCACGCGCAGTACATCGCCAGTGCGCTTGAGCCAGCCGACGTCTCCGGCATTGTGCTTGATGAAGACGCCAAGAGCGCCGACATTATTTTTGCCGCCAGCGACCAACTCGCCCGTGCGATTGGCACCCAAGGCCAAAACGTACGTTTGGCGTCGGAGTTGACCGGCTACAAGCTCGACATGATGCTCGAAGACGAGTATCGCGCCCGTCAAGCCAACGAAGCGCAACAATATGTTGATATGTTTACCCAGCGTTTGGATTTGGATCCGGAGCTGTCGGTGGCATTGTTTGAAATGGGCTTTACCTCACTTGAAGAAGTGGCGTATGTGCCCGCCGAAACCTTTGATGAAATTGGTTTGGCTCCTGACATGGTCGAATTGCTGCAAGCCCGTGCCAAAGAAGTGGCACTTGCGGATGCCTTGCTGCAACAAGAAAGCATTCAAGATCCAAGTGATGAATTGTTGGCACTTGATGGCATGAGCCGTGAAGTGGCGTTTGCCTTGGCAGCACGCGGTATTATCACCGTGGATGATCTTGCTGACCAAGCCATTGATGATCTTGCTGACATCGAAGATCTCGATGCACAGACTGCGGGCCGTCTTATCATGAAGGCGCGCGAAACATGGTTTAACTAAGGGGTAGCAGCGCATGGCAGAAAAAACCGTTAAAGAATTGGCACAGATGGTGCAAAAACCGGTCGAAAAGCTGCTGGAGCAACTTGCTGATGCAGGGCTGCCCCAACGGACAGCCAGCGATTTGGTGAGCGAAAGCCAACAAAGTCAATTGGTCGAATCCCTCAAGCGTAGTCATGGCCAGCAAGTTGCTGACAGCCGGATTACCTTGACCCGCAAAACCACCAGTACCGCCAAAGTGGCGAGTACCAATGGCAAAGCCAAGACCATCAATGTCGAAGTGCGTAAGCGTCAAACGTTTGCCAAGCCTGATGCTGCCAGCATCGCGGCAGAAGCACGCGCCAAAGCCGATGCTGAAGCCAAAGCACGTGCCGACATGATCGCCCGTCAAAAGGCCGAAAACGAAGCCAAAGAAAAGGCGCGTGCCGAAGCGGACGCCAAGCAGCAAGCCACGCTTGATGCAATGCGTGCCCAGCATTCGCCAGCCAAAGCTGAAGCAGGCGTCAACTCGACGGTGGTGATGAAAAAGCGCCCCACCAAAGAAGTGAAGCCACAGCCGAGCAAAAAAGACAAAGAGACGCCAGAACAACGCAAAGCGCGGGAAGCTGAAGAAGCACGTCTCAAATCGGTGGAAGAAGCAGCACGTCGCGCCGCAGCGGAAGAAGCGCAACAGCGCACGCTGGAAAAAATGCGTCAAATGGCCACCAAGTATGCCAATGGCGAAGAACCTGCGCGTGAAGTCGAAGACAACTCACCACTCGCACGCGGTCTGGTCGGTCGTGCCTACGAAGAGTCGTTTGAGAAAGAAAACCGCGAAATCAAGCGTGGTGTTTCTACCGGCTCGACCAACTCGCGTTCGGGCAAAGGCGGTCGTGGTGGTCGTCGTGGTCAAGAAGAGCAGACCATTCGCCCGAGCCACAAAGGGTTGAAATCCAGCCAAGCCAACAAGCATGGTTTTGAAAAGCCCGTTGAAAAACAAATCTATGACGTGCAAATCGGTGAAACGATTGTGGTGTCTGATTTGGCGCAAAAAATGGCGGTCAAAGCCCGTGAAGTCATCAAAACCTTGATGAAAATGGGTGAAGTCGTCCGCGACAGCCAGTCGATTGATCAAGCCACTGCGGCGTTGGTGGTCGAAGAATTGGGTCACAACCCGATTTTGGTCAGTGACACTGCGGTTGAAGACAACCTGATCGAAGCGGCGGGCAAAGATCGTGGCGACGAGAAGACCCGTCCGCCGGTGGTCACCATCATGGGTCACGTTGACCATGGTAAAACCTCGCTGCTCGACTACATCCGTCGTGCCAAAGTTGCCGCAGGCGAAGCCGGTGGCATTACTCAGCATATCGGTGCGTATCACGTCGAAACCGAAAAAGGCGTCATCACCTTCTTGGATACACCCGGTCACGCCGCGTTTACCTCGATGCGTGCGCGTGGTGCCAAAGCCACCGATATCGTGGTGATTGTGGTGGCTGCCGACGACGGCGTGATGCCACAGACCGCTGAAGCGATTGATCATGCGCGTGCCGCGGGCACCCCGATCATCATCGCCGTCAACAAAATGGACAAAGAGTCCGCCGATCCTGATCGTGTGCTCAATGAGTTGGCGGTCAAAGGTGTCAACACCGAGCTGTGGGGCGGTGACACGCCTGTGGCCAAAATCTCTGCCAAAACAGGGATGGGTGTCGATGAGTTGCTCGATTTGATCAGCATCCAAGCTGAACTGATGGAGTTGACCGCTTCCGACGAAGGCGCAGCACAAGGCGTGGTGGTTGAAGCCCGTATCGACAAAGGTCGTGGTGCAGTCGCGAGCTTGTTGGTACAAAAAGGCACGCTCAATGTGGGTGATTTGGTATTGGCCGGTGAGTTCTATGGTCGCGTCCGCGCCATGAACGACGAAACTGGCAAACCGATCAAGACCGCAGGCCCATCGATTCCGGTCGAAATTTTGGGTCTGCCCGATGCGCCCAACGCAGGCGACGAATTCTTGGTGGTGTCCGACGAGAAGAAAGCCCGTGAAGTGGCTGAATTCCGTGCCACCCGTGAGCGTCAAAAGCGTCTGGAACGTCAAGCTGGTATGCGTCTGGAAAATATTTTCGCGCAGATGGGCAAAAAAGACGTTCCCACCGTCAACATCGTTCTCAAAACCGATGTGCGTGGTTCACTCGAAGCCCTCAGCAGTGCACTCAACGACCTCTCCGTCGATGACGTGCATGTGCGCGTGATTGGCTCAGGCGTCGGTGCGATCACCGAATCTGACGTGAGCTTGGCCGAATCGACCAATGCCGTGTTGCTCGGCTTCAACGTGCGTGCTGATACCGCAGCGCGTCAGAAGTGTGATCAAGATGGCGTCGATTTGCGTTATTACAGCGTCATTTATGAGCTGATTGATGATGTGAAAGCGGCCATGAGTGGCATGCTTGCACCTGAGCACCGTGAAAACATCTTGGGTGTGGCGCAAGTCCGTCAGGTATTCCGTTCAAGCCGCTTTGGTGCTGCTGCCGGTTGTATGGTGATGGAAGGCACGATTTATCGTAACCGTCCGATCCGCGTGTTGCGTGATGGCATTGTAGTGTTCCAAGGTGAATTGGAATCGCTGCGTCGTCACAAAGACGATGTCAACGACGTGCGTGCAGGCATTGAGTGTGGTTTGGCGGTCAAAGGCTACAACGACATCAAAGAACTCGATCATATCGAGGTTTATGAAGTCCAAGAAATCAAACGCACCCTGTAATTGGGGTGAGGAGAGTGGACGATGAGTCAACGCCTCAAACGGATGGCAGATCAGGTTCAGCGTGAGCTGGCTGATCTGATTCGGATGGAGATCAAAGACCCCCGTTTGGGTGGTCTGGTCACCATCTCGAGCGTCAAAATCAGTCCGGATTTGGGCTACGCCGATATTTACGTCACCGTGATGGGACGTGAGCTTGGCGATGATCAAACCGAAACCGCACATCACGCCAGCCTTGAGGTGTTGCGTGGTGCGGCAGGGTTTTTGCGTGCAGAGTTGGGCAGACGGATTAAAACCCGTTTTACCCCACGCTTGCGCTTTCACTACGATACAGTGACCGCGCATGGCAACTACATGACCCAATTGATCAGCAAGGCCATGTCGGATGTGAGTCCCGAAACCGATCAGCCTGATCCATCATGATGGATCGGATGTGAGATCAAAAACCGTCTGCTTGCAGGCGGTTTTTTTTAGCGAGTCATTAAACCTTTAATCCGTGAGTCATAGCCCGCATGAGCGCCATGATCAAGCTGGGTCAAAATTCGGTTGTCTCCAACGAGTCGTCTGATCCCTGTTTGTAGGGGATTGGGCGCGGCGTTATAAGCGGCTTGTACCCAATTAAGATATTCAGGAACAGCCACAAACAAACGCGGTTTATGTATCGCACCCACGATAGCAGCAGCGACTTGCTCAGGGGTGACCGCAGGTAAGCCACGGCTGGCCTGATCTGTACCAGAAGTGAGTTCAGTCAAGACTTTAGAGGGCATAATCGCAGTAAAGTGTACGCCCGAATCACGGTACTCTCCGGCAACGGCTTCAGTCATCCCCACCACCGCAAATTTGGTGCCGCTATAAATCGCCGCACCAGGGAGGGCAAAGCGCCCAGCAAGCGATGCGGTATTGATGATATGGCCACGACCACGCGCCAACATACGCGGGAGGGCGGCTTGCATGCCATGAATCACCCCACGAAAATTGATGTCGATTTGGGTGTCGGCAAGGGCAGGGTCTTCATCCAAAAAATAACCCATCGGCATAATGCCCGCATTGTTGATCATCACATCGAGCGTGCCGAGCTGTGCTTCAGCAGCATCAACAAACGCTTGTACTGACGCACGATCACGCACATCGACATGACAGGCCACCGCACCAATTTGTGCGGCGGCCTGTTTTGCCACCTCCAGATCAATATCACCAATACACACCTTGGCACCTTGTGCAATCAAGGCTTTGGCGGTGGCCAAGCCAATCCCACGACCTGCGCCAGTAATCGCCACGACACGACCTTGTAGATTCATCATGTTTATCCTGTCTTAAATTTGCGAGATACCTCGGCCGTTGAGCAGCGTTCGGTAGGGTTTTGGAATAACTTGTCACTAACGGAATGACTTGTCAAAGGCCGAAAAGTTCGTTTTTGGTCTGGCTTCGCGTATGATTTGGCCATGAGCACTCAAGCCCCCCTATCGCGTGCCGAGCGACATCGGCAACAACTGCGCACCGAGATTGTGGATGCTGCTTTTGT
>CALFYA010000212.1 GCA_937952925.1 uncultured Moraxellaceae bacterium | reverse complement strand
AGCTCCAGCTCCAGCTCCAGCTCCAGCTCCAGCTCCAGCTCCAGCGAAAGCGGAAGCGGAAGCGAAAGTGCAAGCCTTGCCCGCATCATCGGGATCTGCCGATGATCCATTTGTGATCATGGCCTATCCACCCGCCAGCCTGACGGGGCAGTGGACAGTCGACAAATGGGAGTATTGGCTACGCGAACGCGAGATCAGTCCAGCAGTGCGCAATTTGGCGCAGCATGGCGTGATGTATGGGCAGATTGGCGGGCAAGACAACCAATTTGTGATTGCCCCAGAGCATCGGGTGCTGACCCTTGAATTGGTCGATGGTTTGCTTGAAGCACTACAGGGTGAGTGGCCGAATACCAAGATTCAGCTTGAGTTTGCCGAGCCTGCCGATGTTGTGCCGATGCGACGCAAACAAATCAGACGGGCGCAGGCCGAAGCGCGGGCGCGAGAGTTGATTCAGGCTGATCCGGTGATTGCGCCACTGATGGCACAGCTTGGCGCAACACTGGTGGAAATGGAGCTGCGTGAGCAGCCAGATGAGTCGTTGCCTAAGCCCAAAATCTGAGCAAATAGTCACGATATTCAGGGATGATCATCGTGAAGCATCAGCACAGATAATTCGATCTACAGCAACACCACCGCACCCACCAGCACCCCAATCAAACTCAGCGATGAAGGCAACAAGCGCACCCACGGACGTGGCGACGCGCTTTTGAGCAAAAAATACAGATGGGTCAGCCACATCGGCAGGGCAAAAAACAGCACAAATAAAATGAACAACAACCCAAAACCGCGCCCCAAAGCGAGCGCGGCGACCACACACAGCACCCCAACCATCGCACCAACGGGCGTTGCGGCAGGCAAGCTCATTTAGGCGACTACGTCGGTTTGTAGTTTGCTCAGTGCCGTGCGCAAACCAAACGGAATTTCCACCGGCGTGCGGTTGGTACGATCTACAAACACATGGACAAAATGCCCTTGAGCCACAGCGGTGTGTTCTTCACGGCGGAAAATCGCGATCTGATAACGCACCGAGGATTTGCCCAAATGCAGCACCCGCAGCGCACCTTCAAGGCGGTCGGGAAACGCAACAGGGGCAAAATAGCTACAGCCTGAATCCACCACCAAACCAATGATTTGCCCATTGTGGATATCAAGCCCACCTTCATGGATCAAATAGTGATTGGCGGTGGTATCAAAATAGCTGTAATACATCACGTTGTTGACATGACCATAGATGTCGTTGTCTGCCCAGCGAGTGGTCAGATCGACAAAATGGCTAAAGTCATCACGGGTCAAAGGTTCAGGACGGCTCATCAAAATACTGCTCGGTAAATCGCAAGGGCATCAGCTTCGGTGAGGTCACGCGGATTGTTGGTCAGCAAACGGGTTTGCTTCATCGCATCGTGTGCCAGCACCGCCAAGTGATCTTCAGTCACCTGTAGATCACGCAGTCGTTTGGGTAGCCCACTGTGGTCAATGTGCTGCTCCAACCGATCAATCAAACGCTGCGCCAAAGTGAGATCATCACCCGTCGCGTTCGGGTCGAGCGTACGATAAAGCTCGGCATACATCGGGGCGGCCACACTCAAATTAAAACGCAGCACTTCGGTCAGTACCAGCGCATTGGAGAGGCCGTGTGAAATATGATAATGCCCACCGAGCGGATAAGCTAGCGCATGAACTGCGGCAACGGGTGAATTGGCAAACGCTTGACCGGCAAGCATCGCGCCGAGCAGCATGTGTTGACGCGCTTCAAGGTTGCTGCCCTCGTGAATCGCGGTTTGTAGATGTTGATCAAGCAAGCGCAGCGCTTCGCGTGCCAGCAGATCGGCGTAGGCGTTTTTCTTGTGTTTGCTGGTATAGGCTTCAATCGCATGCACCATTGCATCAATGCCGGTCGCTGCGGTGACTGCGGGTGGCAGGCCAACCGTCAGCTCTGCATCAAGCAGTGCCAAATCGGCAATCAAGGTGGGCGATACCACGCCCATTTTGGTGGTTTCGCCAGTGGTGACAATCGCCACTGCGGTGACTTCTGAGCCAGTCCCTGCTGTGGTCGGTACTTGGATCAACGGCAGGCGTGCGCCTTTGATATTGCCCACGCCATAAATCTCGGCGAGTTGCTGGGTTTGGGCAGGATTGGCGAGTAGGGCGATCAGCTTAGCGACATCCATTGAGCTGCCGCCACCATAACCAATCACGCCATCCACGCCCACAGCTTTGGCATGTGCCACCGCATCTAGCACAATCTGTTCTGGTGGATCGGCTTGGACATCGGCATGCAGGGTCACTTGGATGCCCGCTTGCTCAAGGTTGGCAAGTGCATCAAGGTGCAGGCCAAATTTTAAAATCCCTGCATCGGTCACAAATAATACATGACGGATGCCAAGTTGTTGGCAATATTGCCCAAGTTGATGGCGACTTCCAGTCGCACAGACGATTTGGCGGACTGTATCAAAGCTAAACCCTTGCATACCGCAGTGTCCTTGTGGTCAAAATCAAGAAGTGAAATTGTGCCATGTCAGCCGGTGTCAGACCAGCAGGGCTTGGGTATACTGAGCGCTGGTATGATTGAAAATAGCGATCCGATGAAGCAAAAACGCCCACCCATAAACGTATTGTGTGTCTGTTTGGGCAATATTTGTCGCTCGCCAACCGCAGAAGTGGTGCTATGCGACACCGCCACCCGACACGGCTTGGCAGTCACTGTGGATTCGGCAGGCACCAGCAACTATCACCCCAACAAAGCACCTGATCCGCGCAGTCAACGCCATGCTCGCGCACGCGGCTATGAGCTATCGGGTCTGCGTGCACGCCAATTGCGTGATCAAGACTTCGTGGAGTTTGACTGGATCTTGGCGATGGATCACGACAATCTGCACGACATCATGCACCAGCAACGTCAAGCTGCACAGCGTCTGGCTATGCCACTGCGAGCAAAGATCGCCTTGATGAGTGAGCATGACGCGGTATGGCACAAACAAGCCGTGCCTGATCCGTATTATGGCGATGCTGTCGATTTTGAGCGGGTGATTGATCAATGTGAAAGCGCCGCACAGGGTTGGCTGGGTTATTGGCAACAGGAGCAACACTGATGGATCTTGCAGAATACGTTGACCTCAAAACCTCCAATACCATGCGCTTGCCCTGTATCGCGCGTTATGTCCTCACCGCACACACCGAAGCCGATCTAGATCAAGCTTTAACCCATTCATTGTTACAGCAGTATTCGCTGGTGGTGCTCGGTGGCGGCAGTAATGTGCTATTGCCTGATCAGTTGCAAGCGCTGGTGCTGCGCCCACAGCTCAAGGGCGTCCGCGTGCTCGCTCAAGATGATCAGTGGGTATCCATACAAGTCATGGCGGGTGAAATCTGGCCGCAGTTTGTCCAATATACGCTGGCGCAAGGCTGGTATGGCTTAGAAAATTTATCACTGATACCGGGTACGGTTGGTGCATGTCCAATCCAAAATGTTGGCGCGTATGGCGTGGAAGTGGGTGACTATCTGACCCAAGTCCGCGCCTATCATTTGCCCACCCAGACATGGCACACGCTGAGTCATGCAGACTGTCAGTTTGCCTATCGCGATAGCCTATTTAAACAACAAGCCAATCAATGGCTGATCAGCCATGTGGTGTTTCGCTTGCGCTTGATCCCTGCGGTCAAAGTCGATTATGGCGATGTGCGCGCCTTAGCCGGTGAGTCGCCCACTCCGCAACAAGTGGCCGATGCGATTATCCAAATTCGGCAAAGCAAGCTGCCTGATCCGAGCATCACCCCCAATACGGGGAGTTTTTTTAAAAATCCAGTCATCTCTGATCTGCACTATCAGCAATTAAAAGCGCAGCACCCGAGCTTGGCAGGCCATGCGCAAGCCGATGGCAGCATCAAAGTGGCTGCCGGTTGGCTGATTGATCAAGCCGGTTGGAAAGGGCGCAAAATGGGACGCGCACAAGTGTATCCCAAGCAAGCCTTGGTACTGACCAATCCTGACGATGGCACGCGTGCTGACATTGAGCAGTTGTCCGCCGCGATTATTGCCGATGTGCAGCATCAGTTTGGCATTCGGTTGGAGCGTGAGCCGGTGTGGTTTTTGGCAGATGGGTCGATTGGAGCGCCTTAACGCATGAATGTCCCTGCGTGGTATCGCCGCTTATTGCGGACACTGATCAAGCACCTCAATATTATTTTGTGGGTGCTCGGCAGTGGCCTGCTGCTGGTGACCACGCCGCTACTGTCAAGCGCGGTGCTCTGGGGACTCAATCACATCGAGTTTGAAGTCGATCCGATCGCTGCCAAAGTGCATACCTCAGGCGCATTGATTCCAGAGCCGCAGTTTGAACCGGGGTCGCCCGAATGGTTGGCGCAATATGCCGAGCCAGCCAGTCTACAACAAGTGCAAGACCTGCTCAGTGAAGAAGATCTTGGGCGGGTGATGGATCGTTTGCCTGCACAAACCATTGAAGCGCTGTTACCGACCCAAACGTTATCGTATGTGCCGCTCCCCAATGTCAGTGCCACGATTGATGGCAAAACATGGTGGATAGCACAAGCGATTGTGGTGCTTGGCGGGGGGCTTGGGCGTGATCACGAGCGGCGCATTGTGCCTAATATCTATACTGAGTTGCGCTTAAGCCAAGCGGTACTGCAACATCAAACCACTGGATTGCCGCTATTATTGAGTGGTGTCGAAGCCCCGTGGATGCAGCAATGGCTGCTCAATCAAGGAATAGAAGCCATTTGGCTCGAAAAACGCAGTATGAATACCTGTGAAAATGCGCGATTTACCTCGCTGCTTTTGCAAAAACATGGCGGTGCCGCACAGGTTGAGCTGGTCACGGATGCGTATCATATGCCGCGTTCTCGTCGGTTATTTGCCATCAATGGCATTGCGACGATTCCGGTCATTGCACCATTACCCGGTGATCCGGCACCATGGTGGCCTGATCCGAGAAATGTTGTCCATACCAGACGGGCAGTCCATGAAATGATCGCACTCACAAGAGATATCTGGTTTGGCGAAACCAATTGTCGAGAGGTACCCTAATCATGCCGGCCGTGCTCCCATTCCAAAATCCTGCACGTCTACGCGCGACCCAATTGCCGGTGCCTGAGCGCCAAAAAACCCCGCGTGCATTAGCGCCGCTCAAACTATCGGCCAGTGATGCTTTAGAACCTGAGATTTTAGGCTACCGCGCCCTCTATGGACTCGATCAATTACAAGGTCTGATCCACGATCAAGGCTATGTGCGTGCCGGTGAACATCGCATTCACGTCCAAGTGTTTCGCCCACAAGTCAGCGCGATTCGGGGCACCGTGTGGCTGATTCATGGTTATTTGGAGCACAGTGCGCTGTATCAGCCGATGATTGCTGAGTTGCTCGCCGAGCAATTTAGTGTGATGACGTTTGATTTACCCGGTCATGGCTTGTCCAATGGGCCTGCGGCGAGTATCAGCGAGTTTGCCATCTATCAGCGCGTCCTCGACGATCTGTGGGCATGGGCAGACGCTCAGCCCAAAGACCAACTGCCACAGCCGTGGCTGGGGATCGGGCAAAGCACCGGTGGGGCGATTTGGATGGATCACACCCTGCGTTTGTGTGCACGGCGGCAGACCCCAATGGTGCAGCGATTGCTGTTGTTGTCACCACTGGTGCATCCGGCCAAAAGTGCGTGGTGGCATAACCCTGTTGGCCTATCGATTATTAGTAAAATCAAACGCGAAGTGCCACGCGCCTTTCGCCGCAACAATCACAATCCTGAGTTTTTGCGTTTTGTGCGCAAATTTGACCCATTACAGCCGCGCATGATGGGCATGGAGTGGATTTTGGCGTTAAGCCGCTGGATGCCATGGATTGAGCGGCAGCCTGCCTGCCGTATACCGGTATGGCTGGCGCAAGGCGCTCGCGATCAAACCGTCGATTGGCGCTACAACATTGAGTTTATTCGGCGCAAATTTCGGCTACAAACCTTGCTGATGCTCGAAGAAGGCTCACACCAGCTGATCAACGAACGGGCTGATATTCGCGCCGCACTCACCGCAATCATCCCTGCGTTTTTGCATGCCAGCTAAACAACAATTGTCCCAATAAAAAACGCCGCATCAGCGGCGTTTGGGGGTAGATCAGGCTTTACTCGCTGATCGGATTATCCACACGTTCGATAATCACATTACCAGTCCCACGCTGTGTGATGCCAATTTGTTTGGCAGCCGCATACGATAGGTCAAGAATCCGCTTGCCATGGAAGGGGCCACGGTCATTGACTTTCACGATCACGCTTTTGCCATTGTCACGATTGGTGACGCGGATATAACAGGCCAGTGGCAGTGAGCGATGCGCGGCGGTCATGGCGTTCATGTCAAAGCGTTCACCGCTGGCGGTTTTATTGCCATGAAACTGACGGCCATACCACGATGCCATACCATTTTGGCTAAATTTACGCACGGTTTGCGACGCCAAGGTGCTCATCCGGTCGATCAGATCAGGCTCAGCCCGATCATCAGCAACATCGACTTTGCTCACATCGGGAGTATCGAGCACATTGACACTCACGGTGGTTGGGGTATCTGTTTTTGCGCTACGTACAGGCGCAGCAGGCTTGTTGGTTTTGGTCGATTGAAACAGTGGAGCAGTGGCGCTATCGCGCTCTAGAAGTTGATTAGCCAAGCTGTTGTTGTCGGTGTAGCTCGACAACGGCAGCGATTGAACGAGCTCTGCATGGGTTGCAGTGGTACTAGCGAGAAACAGTGCCGCCACGACGAGGGTCAGTTTTTGCATCCTGAAACTCCGGTTTGGTTCTGTTCTTAGTCTCCTGACCAGACAGAAAATGATCGAATGGATAAGCCATCAATTTGCTTATTTCCTGATCTGCATCCTACGGGCAGAAAAACGGCTTGTCCAAGAAAAACGGTTTTTTTGGCTAAAAAAAGAACAATCGAGCTAAAATAGATTAAAAAATATACAAATATGTTTCGAAATGTTTCAAAAATACTGAATTAACTTTACATAAGGACAAGCTTCTTGCCAAACACACACAAAAGCTCGTCCTTTGCTGACAGTAAAACGAGGGGGGTTACTTGACCTCGACAATCGCCTGACCGAGTTGCCACACCGCCATCGCATACATCCGGCTACGGTTGTAGGTGGTAATCACTTGGAAATTGGGGTAGGTGACCCAGTACGCCGGTGCAGTTTCTTCCATCAGGCGAATCCCATTGACCAAGTCCGTGTCGGCCACGGGTGCAGTAACTGGGCTGAGTCCTAGTGCTTTGAGTTCAGCGGCAGGGCGCGGCTTGGTCAAATCGGTGGCAATCACATTGCTGTCTTGTTGACCGGTAAAGATTGCGCGTACCACCACGGGACGATCTTTTTGCCAGCCATGCACCGCCAGATAATGTGCAATTGAGCCGATGGCATCGGTGGCGCTATTGCGCAGGTCAATTTTTTGATCCCCATCAAAATCGACGGCAAATTTGCGGATGCTGCTCGGCATAAATTGCGGGTAGCCAATCGCACCGGCGTAGGAGCTACGCACGGTGAGCGGGTCGAGCTGTTGCTCACGCGCCAAGATCAGAAACTCAGACAACTCGTTTTGGAAAAATTCAGCACGGCGCGGATAACCAAAGGCGAGGGTAGCGAGCGCATCAATGGTGCGAAACGAGCCTTTATTGGCACCAAAGCCGGTTTCAACGCCCAAAATCCCCAAAATAGCCGCACGTGGCACCCCATATTTTTCTTCTGCACGCTCAAGCGCAGAGCGATACAGTGAGGCAAACGCCACGCCCTTGGAAATACGAGTTGGGGTGAGAAACTGATCACGGTACTGATACCACTCTTTGCTCTCACCGGGTTTGGTCATGATGCTTAAAATATTGGGCTTACGCTCCACCAAGCCAAACAACTGATCAAGGTTTGCGGCATCAAATTGATGTTGTTCAACCATACGTTTTTTAAATTCAAGATATTGGGGATCTTGATCCACCTCACCGGCATACAGCGCAGAACTGATGGAGAGGCCAAACCCAATTCGCCATGCGAGCGACCACATACGCATGTCTATTCATCCTATAGCTGTCTATTTTAGCGATGAGTGCGGATCGACATTAACAGTCCAAAACCACCCATCAGCGTAATCAGCGCGGTGCCCCCGTAGCTAATAAAAGGCAGCGGCACGCCAACCACCGGCAGGATACCACCCACCATTCCGGCGTTCACAAAGACATAGACAAAAAATGACAAAGCAATCGCACCCGCTAACATCCGGTTGTAGCCATCTGCGGCTTGATAGGCAATGTGTAGGGCGCGAGCAATGATCAATAGATATAAAAACATCAATAAGCTAAAGCCAAATAAGCCAAATTCTTCGGTATATGCCGCAATAATAAAATCGGTATGGCCTTCGGGCAAAAAGTGCAGGTGTGACTGAGTGCCGTTGAGGTAACCTTTACCAATCAGGCCACCAGAGCCAATCGCGGTTTTGGATTGAATAATATTCCAGCCTGTGCCGAGTGCATCGGCTTCGGGGTCAAGCAAGGTCATCACGCGCTGTTTTTGATAGCCATGTAGCAAAAACTCCCATACAATGGGAATAAAAAGCGCCAATGCCCCCACAAATGCGCCAATCATCCACCAGCGCAGACCTGCCAAAAACAGCACAAATAAACCACTAGCCATCACCAAAAGCGAAGTGCCCAAATCCGGTTGCTCCGCCACGAGCAGCACCGGCACACCAATCAGCAGCAGTGCCCCCATCACAACTGACAACGAGGGTGGCAAAACACGCCGCGACAAATACCACGCGGTCATCATCGGCATGCCAAGTTTCATAAACTCAGACGGCTGTACACTGCCAAAACCGGGGATGTCTAGCCAGCGCTGCGCCCCCATACGTACTTCGCCAAAGGCCATCACCGCCAGCAGTAAGCCCACGCCTCCCGTATAAAACCACGGTGAAAACGCTTGATAAACCTTGGGTGGAATCTGGGCAAGGGTAAACATCACGGTAAACGCCACCCCAAAGCTCACCGCTTGCTTGATCACCAAGCCCACATCCTGAGCCGATGCGCTATAGAGGATAAATAGCCCAAGTCCTGCGGCACACAACAACAAAAAAAACAGCCAAGGATCTAAGTGCAAGCGTTCTAGTCGAGTCGGCTTCATCTGCATGGTCGAGCCATCACGCGGGGCGTAGCGTAAGAAGCGGTATTGATATTGATTCGACATGGATAACTCAGCAGACAACAGCAGCAGCACTATGATACTAGAAAGCAAGAGATCAACGTGGTATTGCCTATGCAATGACTGATTTAGACAATGCATTTGATCGCAATCTTTGGCATGATCACCAGACAAGCTGATATCAATTCAAAGGGTTAAGCGCATGAATGTCTTTGCAGGCAAAATTGTATTGGTCACAGGGGCGGCACAGGGGATCGGCCGTTTGATTGCCAAAGGGCTTGCTGCACGGGGTTGTCATGTCGTGGTGGTCGACATGAAGGGCGAAGAAGCTGCGCAAGTGGCGGCTGAGCTACGGGCGTTTGGCATCAAATCATGGAGCTATCAGCTCGATATTGCCGACACCCAAGCAATTGCGGCACTCAAGGCACGCATCCAAGCAGATGTTGGTCGGATTGATATGTTGGTCAACAACGCTGGTGTGGTGTTTGGCGGCACATTTGAAAGCGTCCCACTCGACAAACATCTGCTGACCTATCAAGTCAATACGGTGGGCTTGATGGCGCTCACCCATGCATTTTTTGGTGATTTGCTGGGTGGGCAAGACACCCATCTGGTCAATATCGCCTCCGCAGCGGGCTATATCGGCTTACCGTATGGCTCAAGCTATGCGTCATCCAAATGGGCGGTGATTGGCTTTTCCGATTCGATCCGTTTAGAGCTGGCCGAGCGCGGTTTGACCCATGTCAATGTCACTACGGTTTGCCCAAGCTATGTCAATACGGGCGTATTCAATGGTGTCCGCACCCCTCGCTTGATGCCATTTTTAGAACCTGAATTTATTGCCAACAAAATCATTGAAGCGATTGCCGCCAATGAACCGGTGGTGCGTGAGCCTTTTATGGTCAAAGCGATTGGCTTTTTAAAATTATTACCCCTGCCGATGGCGGATTGGGCAACCCAAAAAATGGGGATTGCCAGCAGTATGCTGCGTTGGAAAGCTCGTTAACGACGAACGGTAATAAAAAAGCCAGATCAATGATCTGGCTTTTTTGTTCGGGTGTGATTACACGCGATACAGCAGCTGTGCATAGTGACTGGTGAAGATTTTGATCTCATCTTCGCTCAGTGCGGGGATCAGCTTGTCAATCGCCACATGCACGGCAGTCGAGATCACGCCTTTGGCAGCACCGGCCAAACCGCGTTTCATCATGCCCAGATCCAGCGTCTTATTGAACTCTTCCATATAGTGCTTGATGGTCAAGTCGGTCAGCAGTTTAAACTGAGTCTTGAGCGCATCGCGTTGATTGCGGTAGTCACCATTGGCAACGCCTGCAAACGACGCTTGCATTTGATCGTACAGGCTATCGGGAATTGCAAACCCCACACGGTTTTCACCTTGTGCATTTTTGTGAGCGCTTTGCTCCAAAAAATCGATGGATTGCAAGACTTGTTTGTTGTCGGCTTTACCAAGCAAGCTGCCGAGCAGTGCGCCGGATTTTTCTTTGATAAAGTTGGCGAGTTTGAGCATGGTGTCTTTTTTATCGTTGGGGGGCAAATCGACCACCAAGCGCACCAAGGTATGTTCGATCAGTTCAGCATTCACAGCCTGCGCAATCGTATCACGATGAGGATACAGTGGCTCACCGCTGCCAAGCTTGGCTTTTTGGCGAGTCACTTCGATCTCTTGTTGCAGTTGCGCAGAAGGAGCAAAACCAAAATAGCTGGTCATGAAAAATGCCTCAGTCGTTGTATCAAAACGTTATTGTCGAGCCAGTCGCAGGGGAGTCGGCAACCAGTCCGCGTGAGAAATCCGGCATGGATTAATGTCCAATCCGCCACGACGGGTATATGCAGCATAGACCATCAGTCGTTCGGGTTGGAAGGTACGCCACACATCAGCAAACATGCGCTCTACACATTGCTCATGAAAACCGCAGTGGCGTCGGAACGAAATGATATAGGCCAATAGACTTTTATGACAGATCTGTTTGCCCCGATATCGTACAAAAACTGTCCCCCAATCAGGTTGATTGGTCACCGGACAGTTACTTCGGAGCAAATCCGAATAGATTTGCTCATCTTCGACGTATTGTTGAGCAGAATCAAAACTTAATAACCCGACGTCTGGATGATCTGAAAAACCGATCGGCGTCAGATGATCCAAACAAATGCCGATCGGCTGATCCACCTTGAGTGCATGCGCTGATAGCAGCTGTAGACGCACAGCCGCTTGAGCGGTAGCAGACAAATCATGCTCCACTTGAGCGATCAAATCGGCTGCACTGGCAAAGCGATGAAAGTTCAATCCATTGAAATACAGCTTGAGCGATTTGGACTCGATCAAATTGACCGAGTCGGCAGGGATCGACAGCCGACCAATCGCCACACAAGGTTTGCCCGAGAGATCAAGCCAAGACAGCTCAAACACATGCCACCAATCGACGCCTTGCGCCACGCCTTCCACCGCTGCAAGCAAGGCACGACCATCGGCGCGTGCAATTGGAAATAACACCTCAGGGCAATATTGGTCTGGATAGTGCGTCTCTAAACCCAATAAAGACTGTTCAACACTCATTCACGCATTCCTGTCCCACGGTGCAGCAGACGATAAGCATACCCATACAACCCCACACAAAACGCACTAATTGCCGCAAGCGACATCCACACATTCACATCACTCGCACCCAAGATGCCATAACGAAAGGCATTGACCATATAGACAATCGGATTGAGCAGCGACAAGGTTTTCCAAAAGGGTGACAATTGATCCATCGAATAAAACACCCCACCCAAATAGGTGAGCGGGGTTAACACAAAGGTCGGCACAATCGAAATGTCATCAAACGAACGCGCATACACCGCATTGATAAAGCCACCCAATGAAAACAACACCGCAGTGATCAACACGGTAAACATGGTGACAAACACATGATGAATAGAAAGCTGGGTAAAAAACAGCGACAACAGCGTGACAATCAAACCCACAAGTAGCCCTCGCGTCACCCCACCAATCACATAGCCGATCAAAATAATATGATGCGGCACGGGGCTGGCAATCAGCTCTTCAATCGACCGTTGAAATTTGACCGAATAAAAACTCGACACCACGTTGGAATAGCTGTTGGTGATCACCGCCATCATGATCAAACCGGGCACAATAAATTGCATATAGCTAAAGCCGCCCATATCCCCCACACGGCTACCAATCATTTGCCCAAAAATCACAAAATACAGACTCATGGTAATCGCAGGGGGCAGCAAGGTTTGCGGCCAAATCCGCATAAACCGGCGGATTTCCTTGATCACAAGGGTCGACAGGGCAATGTGCAGTTGTTGCGTGTTCATGCCGTTGCTCCGCTACTCAAGTTTTTTTCCACCATGGTGACAAACAGCTCTTCAAGGCGATTGGCTTTGTTGCGCATGCTTTGCACCACAATGCCTTGAGCGGTGAGGGCGCTAAACACGTCATTGATGGCGCGACTTTTATCAATGGTGATCTCTAGGGTCATGGGATCAATCCGATTGACCACGACGCCTGCCAGATCAAGCGTCGGCACGCGATCAATCGGTGCTTTGAGATCAAACACAAAGGTTTCGACCGACAGCTTGCTGAGCAATGACTTCATGTCGGTGTCTTCTTTGATGTGGCCTTTATCAATAATCGCGATGCGCTTACACAGCACTTCGGCTTCTTCAAGATAATGGGTGGTCAAAATAATCGACGTGCCTTGCCCATTGATTTCTTGCAAAAAATCCCACATCGAGCGACGCAGTTCGATATCCACACCAGCGGTTGGCTCATCCAAGATCAACAGTTTTGGTTCATGGATCATGGCGCGGGCAATCATCAAACGGCGTTTCATCCCACCTGAGAGCAAACGAGATTGGGTATCGCGTTTTTCCCACAGCCCAAGCTTGTTGAGGTACAGCTCAGCACGCTGTTGGGCGAGTTTGCGCGGAATGCCGTAGTAACCGGCCTGCGTGACTAAAATATCAAAGACTTTTTCAAACTGACCGAAGTTAAATTCCTGCGGCACCACGCCCAAACATTGTTTCGCTTTGGATGGCTCCCGATCAAGATCATGACCAAAAATCTGCACTTGCCCTGAGCTTTTACGGGTCAGGGAGCTAATAATACTGATCGTGGTTGATTTGCCTGCGCCATTGGGGCCAAGCAAGGCATAAAAATCACCTTCAGCAACGGTCAGGTCAATGCCGCGTAATGCTGTAAACCCATTTTTGTAGGTTTTGGTCAGATCGCGGATGAGCAAGGCATCAGTCATGGGTGCTGAACCTCAAGAGAAAGCAGAGGACAAATTGTGGGTGAAATTTGGCGTGCTGCCTAGCGTTTTTTTGGGCAGAGATCATGAAGTAAATATGAAAAACGCCCAGTCAAGCTGGGCGTTTTTCAAACAATGGATTGCTTAGCTGGCTTTGCCGACCAGATAGTCAACGGCGTTTTTGACTTCTTGATCAGACAATTCGCCACCACCACGAGCTGGCATGGCGTTAAAGCCATTGATAGCGTGGTTGTACAAGGTGTCTTTACCTTTGGCAATACGAGGTGCCCAAGCGGCTTTGTCGCCGGTTGTGGGCGAGCCAAGTACGCCCGCTGCGTGACAGTTGGTACAGACCGCATTGTAGACTTCTTCGCCCGAACGTGGCGCACCACCCGCAGCAGCAGCAGGTGCAGCCGAAGCGACCACCACATCACAGGTTTTGCCTTGGACACACACGGTGCCATACGCCGAAATACGCTTGATCAGCTCAGGATACAACGAGACCATTTTTTGCACTTGAGGTGTATCAACCGGTGCTTTTTTGGCGGGCTTGGCTGGCGCTGCTGGAGCGGCAGCTGGTGCTGGCGTAGCAGCAGGAGCAGCGGCTGTCGCAGCAGGAGCAGCGGCAGGCGTT
>CALFYA010000211.1 GCA_937952925.1 uncultured Moraxellaceae bacterium | reverse complement strand
GCTCGCCCTGATCAGCCAGCCCTGATCCACGTCTCAACAGAAACCGGCAAAGAACAAGTTCTCAGCTTTGGTCAGTTGCACGTCGAGGTGCAACGCATGGCCGCCGTGCTGCAAAGCATGGGCGTCAGCAAGGGTGACCGTGTCTTGATCTATATGCCGATGATTCCGCAAGCCGTGATCGCCATGCTGGCGACCGTGCGCATCGGGGCCATCCACTGCGTCGTGTTTGGCGGCTTTGCCTCTCAGGCACTGGCCAGCCGCATCGATGATGCCTGCCCCACCGTGATCGTGACCGCTGATGCGGGCATGCGCGGCGGCAAGGTCATCCCCTACAAGCCCTTGCTGGACGAAGCACTCAAGCTGTCCACGCACAAGGTGTCGCATGTGGTGCTGGTCAACCGCGGGCTGGCGCCTGCCGACATGATCACCCCCCGAGATGTGGACTACGCCCTGGCCCGCAAGCTACATATGGACGCCATGGTGCCTTGCGAATGGGTGGAGTCCACGCACCCCAGCTACACCCTGTACACCAGCGGCACCACGGGTCGTCCCAAAGGCGCGGCACTGACCCATGCCAATTTGATGGCGAATTTTCAGCAGAGCCGTTATCAGTTTGGGGCGCATCTCAATGATGGCGAGCGCATGTTGTGTCCGATTTCGTTGCAGCATGTGCTGGGCTTAAGCTTTGTGCTGATGATGTTGGCAAGTCGCTGCCATGTGTTGTTGACGAGTATTCCCGAATTACTCAAAGCCCCAGAGCGATTACTCGCCGATGATGTGCATGCCATGCTTGGTGTGCCGATGATGTACGATCAGCTGTTGCGTACTGATTTGGATTTTCATGCCATTCCACGGCTCGATTTGTTTTTGTGTGGTGGCAGTCCAACCAGCCGGATTTTGCAGCAACATTGGTTTGAGCGGACTGGGCATTATCTGTGCGAAGGCTATGGCATGAGCGAAACCTCGCCACTGATTACCACCAATTCACCGGATCATTTGCGGATTGGGACAGTCGGCCAGCTGGTGGTCAATACCGAAGTGCGCGTGATTGCTCCGCTGAGTGGCCTGTCGGTGGGGTTTGATGCGGCAGGTGAGCTTTGGGTGCGTGGCCCACAGGTGATGCGCGGTTATTGGCAACATGCAGGGGCAACTGCTGAAGTGATGATGCCGGATGGTTGGTTACGCACCGGCGATATTGTCTCGCTGTCGAGCGATGGCTATCTGACCATGCTTGAACGGCACAAAGACGTGTTTTGGGTACAAAACCAAATGGTGTTTCCCAAAGAAGTGGAGTCGGTCGCCACCACGCATCAAGATGTGGTTGAATGTGTGGCGGTGCAAGACGAACAACAAAACCAAAAACCGATTTGCTTGTATGTCGTCGCCAAAAACGGCTTGACTCACGATGTGCTGCGTCAGCACTTGACTCGCCACCTCAAACAAATTGAGTTGCCCGATCAAATTGTGTTTGTGGATCGTTTGCCCCGAAATCCGATGGGCAAATTGCTGCGGCGTTTTTGGCGCGACCGTCCATCGTTGGTGTCGCGTGCTGCCGATGCGGTACGCTCACGACCGGAGCGATCATCGCGACGTGTCCGGACGGACGCTGATGCGGTATTGCCCAAAGATACCGAAGACACCTGAAGCTCACGCCATTGGCCTTGTGCCAAATCTCCGAGTTGATAGTCCCCAATCGCAATGCGCACCAGCCGTAGGGTGGGATAGCCCACGGCTGCGGTCATCCGTCGCACTTGTCGATTGCGACCTTCACGGATTTTCAGCTCAATCCATGTGGTTGGGATATTGGCGCGGAAGCGCACCGGTGGCGTGCGTGGCCACAACGCTGGCTCATCAATGATGCGTGCTTGCGCTGGCTTGGTCATCCCATCGTTGAGCATCACACCTTGGCATAAACGCTGCATGGCTTCATCGGTGGGGATGCCCTCGACTTGGGCAAGATACGTTTTTTCTTTTTCATGGTGTGGATCGGTGAGCAGGGCGTTCAGCTGGCCATCATCGGTGAGCAGCAACAGTCCTTCGGAATCGCGGTCTAGACGCCCTGCAACTCTGAGGGTGGGATTGTGGATAAACTGTGCCAGTGTCACCCGATCACCATCCGGACGAAACTGCGTCAGCACATCAAAAGGTTTATTGAATAACACAACGGTTGCCATCTTGGTGCTCTTTGCCACGCTGATGATCATCATAAGTAAAAATGCAGGCATTTGTTATTTAAATCACCACAGCGCTTCATTTTGTTTAACATGAGAGCTCGCAAATATTGCACGCAACCAGTGCGATGTAGTGAAGCACTGTCTGACATGTATGATAAGGGAGCACCTGTACAATGGGTTATCAGAAGATCGTGGTTCCGGCGGATGGCGACAAAATCACCGTCAATGCCGACCTGTCACTGAACGTCCCCAACCACCCGATCATTCCATTCATTGAAGGTGATGGGATTGGCATTGATATTACGCCAGTCATGAAGAGTGTGGTGGACGCCGCCGTCCAAAAAGCCTATGCAGGCAAACGCGCCATCGTGTGGATGGAAGTATATTGCGGCGAGAAAGCCAATCGAATCTATGGCAGCTATATGCCAGAAGAAACCTTTGAAGCCTTGCGCGAATACATTGTCAGCATCAAAGGCCCACTGACCACACCAGTCGGTGGTGGGATTCGTTCGCTCAACGTGGCATTGCGCCAAGAGCTTGATCTGTATGTGTGTGTCCGTCCGGTTCGTTGGTTTAAAGGCGTCCCCAGCCCTGTCCAACACCCCGAACTGACCGACATGGTGATTTTCCGTGAAAACTCCGAAGATATTTATGCGGGGATTGAATGGAAAGCCGATTCACCTGAAGCCAAAAAAGTCATTGAGTTCTTAAAGAACGAAATGGGCGTGACCAAGATCCGTTTCTCCGACAACTGCGGGATTGGGATTAAGCCGGTGTCCAAAGAAGGCACACAGCGCTTGGTGCGTAAAGCCATTCAGTTTGCCATCGACAACGACAAGCCCTCGGTCACCTTGGTGCACAAAGGCAACATCATGAAGTACACCGAAGGTGCCTTCAAAGAATGGGGCTATGAGCTGGCGATGGAGCGTTTTGGCGGTGAGCTGATTGATGGCGGCCCTTGGTGCAAAATCAAAAACCCCAAAAATGGCAAAGACATCATCATCAAAGACGTGATTGCCGATGCATTCTTGCAGCAGATCTTGATGCGTCCGGCGGATTATTCGGTGATTGCGACCCTAAACTTAAACGGTGACTACATCTCTGATGCGCTCGCGGCTGAAGTTGGTGGGATCGGGATTGCACCGGGTGCCAACATTGGTGGCGCGATTGCAGTCTACGAAGCCACCCACGGCACTGCACCGAAGTATGCCGGTCAAGATAAGGTCAACCCCGGTTCGATTATCTTGTCGGCTGAGATGATGCTGCGTGATATGGGCTGGACAGAAGCGGCTGACTTGATCATCAAAGGCATGGCGAACGCGATTGAAGCCAAAACCGTGACCTACGATTTTGAGCGTTTGATGCCAGATGCGACGTTGTTGCGTTGTTCGGAATTTGGTCAAGCGATTATTGATCATATGGATCGATAGTCTGCAATCCACACCTAGACCAGTCTCGTGTCATCACACATGCTGGTCTAGGAGGTGGTCTAGTGAATGGCCATTTTCTTCCACAGATTATTTTTATACATTAAAAAGCGCTGAGTGCTCTCAATAAAGTGTTTTTGATCCCATTCGCTGACCAAAGGTGTAGGCAACAACGGATCGATATAAAACAGATTTAAGATCTGCCTGCTCATCAAAAAGACCTCTTTTGCCGCCACACCACAGGGCTTGTGGTCCGCATGAGCGATCCATCTGCACAAAACCGGAGGAACGTCACAGTATTTCTGATGGATACTATGCAGCGCAAGTTGCTCCAGCAGTTGCTCATATTCAGGCGAAAAAACTGTGTCAGAAAAATTTTTGGAGGGCGCTCAGGCTCAATTGAGCCTAGCCGATGTTGTAGTTGACGCACAGTCGTTTTTAAATTATTGGGTCGAATAAAAAAATTTTTTTCATATTCGATAAAACCAAATACGGTGAGTGCTTCAATTCTTTTTTTCTGTAGGGTTTGATTGTGGTGTGGGGTGGATAAATAAGAAATGGCTAAAAAATTGTCAGGCCAGTCATCAATGAAATGATGTTTTTTGATAATCCATTCGTATTGGTCGGCAAATATATCATGGTTGATGTCATAAAATGAGCGGCGAGGAGAATGAATCAGATTTTCCTTTTGTAAGTCGTGTAATGTGGCTCGAATCACGCCTGTAGAAAATCCAATCGCTTCACCAATCACAATCAAGTTCTTCACTGAGCATGGTGTGTCAAAAGACTGTAGGATGTCATACACGAGTGCACGACAGCTAATTCCTGTCAGTAGGTTCATAATTTCCTCCAAATCAAACTATTTCTTTAAAGATTTATATTTTTTTGTCAAGCTTTTTTTGGATTTTAATGTAAATGTCAAATTTGGTTTTTTATGAGCATGCGATACGTCAATGATCCATATATTGGGTCCAGATCATGACGTTAAAAAGAAGTTTTTGGCACGGCATACTGTGCCAAAAGGCTCTGTTTTATTGACCTAAGTACTGTGTGTAAACCAAGGTGAGAGTTAAGATGAGGAGAATTAGTGCGACATTTGCGAATAAAAATTTATGTTTTTGAGCGACTCTGTGCTGCTTTAGTTGGCTAACTTTCTGGACAATCGGCGCGATTTTTTCCTCTGGCACTTCTTCATCGGCATCGTAGAGAATCTTAACGAGCGTATCAATCATGTGATGGTTAAAACGATAAGGGTCAAATTTGATCATATTATTAGCGCGTAGAAAATTTCGAATTTCTCGGTCAACCATTGCAAATTTCATTTCCCAAGATAAAAAGCCAACTTCCTCAATATCCATATATTGTAGGATTTTGAGGTCATGGTGTCTGGGATCGAGGAGTAAGTGAGAGTAAAGTTCATCAACAGCACTTTGTTGCCCTTCAAGGCACTGGAAAAAACAGCGATTGCCATAGTAGAGAGCGCCAACGAGTCCATTTTTACGATTGCGTCGCCGCGCAGTGGCTAAAATATGTGCAACATTTGCATCAATACCATGTCCGGTATCAAAAGGCCTGAAACTTGCTCTACTTGCGTAGACCATCCGGACTAGTCGATTTGAATCACTCATGAATCACTCATGAATCACTCCTGATAGCAACTGAATTCATATTTCTATTTTAGGGGGTTGGACGTTGTATTCAACATATCACTGTGCTGTACAAAAATGAGAATTTGTTAGCCTTTTTTGATGATTTTAATAAAAATAGCTAACAAAAACCAATGATATAGTTATTTTTTATTATAAACGATTAATGGGCTAGGTGCAAAATGAACTGACGGCTTGATCGATCCTCTATGTGTAGGATTGCACAACTTGTATTTTGCAAGGATCAACGGCAAGCTGTCCGAGCTGTTTGTCGTGGAGTTTGAAGATGCAGCTCAATGTCGTTGAACGTGTTGAAGATGTTCCTCCAAGCGTATGGCAGCGTCAGCAACCATTTTTGCAACGTGCCTTTTGGCAAGCCTTACAAGATCATCAGGCGATTGGTGCAGGCTCGACGTGGCCTGTGCGCTTTTTGATCGTGATGCTTGCAGGCCAAGCGCAAGCGATGCTGCCCGTCTTTATCAAGCGCCACAATCGTGGCGAGTATGTGTTTGATCACGCATGGGCAGAGGCTTATGCGCGTTATGGTCTGGATTATTATCCCCGTTTGGTCACGAGTGTGCCGTTTACGCCGGTGGTGGGTGAGCGGGTGTGGTTGGCTGAAGGCGTGATGCTTACGAGCGTCTGGCCGACCTTGTGGCAAGGCGTGCAGCAGCTGGCCGCACAAACCCAAGCGTCGTCTTGGCATGGGTTGTTTGTGACCGATACGCAGCGCGATGTGTTGCGCAGCAGCAGTCCGCTTGCCGAGCGGGTGGGCTGTCAGTTTTTGTGGCAAGATCATCACTACGGCGATTTTGACGGCTTTTTGGCACGGCTCACCGCCAAACGCCGCAAAAGCATCAAGGTCGAACGGCAAAAAGTCGCTGCACAAGGAATCGGCTGCGTGTGGAAGCAAGGGCGTGAAATCACCGCGCAAGATTGGCAGCAGTTTTATGCGTGCTACGCCATGACCTATCGCGTGCGTGGGCAAACGCCGTATTTGAGTCTGGGATTTTTTCAGCAGCTTGGTCACACCATGCCAGACGCGTTGGCACTGGTGCAAGCCATCGATGCGCAGGAGCAAGGGGTGGCGAGTGCATTATTTTTCCAAGATGAGCAGACCTTATATGGGCGCTATTGGGGAGCGCTCGCCGAGGTCGATTGCTTGCATTTTGAGGTGTGTTATTACCAAGGCATTGAGTACGCTTTACGCCGAGGACTGCGTTATTTTGACCCTGGTACGCAAGGCGAGCACAAATTGATTCGCGGCTTTGCACCAGTCAAAACCTATTCGTTGCATTGGTTGGCTGAGCCCGCCTTTATGCAAGCCATCGAAGATTTTGTGGCGCGTGAGGCGGTGCATGTAGAGCACTATTATCAAGCGACTGGCGAAGCATTACCGTTTAAAACGGGCTGATTGTTTAAAAAATTTAAACTTAAATTGC
>CALFYA010000210.1 GCA_937952925.1 uncultured Moraxellaceae bacterium | reverse complement strand
ATCGTGATTAATGATCACAAGGAGTTGCCAGTTTTTACGAATACGCCAAAATTTCTATTGGTTGATGACCTTTTTTCAACAGGAACAACGCTACTTGCAGCAAAAAGAGCAATCTTAAATCTTTATCCAACCGCCCATGTGGAAGCATTATGCTTGTTTAGCCCATTAAACGGTAGAATCAAAAAGTAAAGCTGGCTTGACACTCTGGGTATGCCAGTCTATCCTAACAACAGACCGAGTATGAGTCCCCTCTGTCTTAAAACATCATAGGGATCCGCGCAGCGCAAGCCGTAGCCAGTTCGTAAGGAGCAAGTTCGGTTAAGATTAGAGAGCGGCTAGTCGATGGCATACTGCTAAGAGCAAATGTGCTATGAAAAGATACAGGGAAGCCGAAAGGCTTCCCTTTTCATTTGTAGTAAAACCCGTTCACAACTATCAGCACTATCTTTATGACCATTCAAAGTCACATTCCTGCTCTTTGGTTCGCAAATCATCAAACACATCGCTGAGATCGTCCGTAGATTGATCCACTCCTTCTGTGGAACGCCACGCTTTCAGCCGCGCCATAAAATCACCTATAGGCTGCGGCTTTAGCTCGGCCTGATCTGTAAATTCAGGAAGATTTTTATCTGGCATCTGTCATTCTCCTTTGCGGATCAAGTGACCTAAAGAGCTTGTGTTTGGTGATCTTGATTCAAGGTATGCTACAGCACAAAGGCAATTTTTGAGAATTGGTCTAAACCAGAAGAGCACACAGTCATGACACCATCATTATTGGATTACATCACCTTTTTTGAAACTGAACCCGTCTGGATGCATGAAATGGGTTGGTTTTATGGCGCTCGATTTCGGGTGCTGCGTGGCGAGGATCAGCTCGATATCACGATTGCTCCAGATGAGATGGAATGTCAGCTTCAATGGTGGCAAGGCGAGCGGTTATTGATGAGTATTCAGTGGGTGAGTGTGAGTGAGTTTCTGTTGATCAACACCGTCGCATCAGAAAAAATCCTGATTAAAAGTGCTGAGCGATGCTTGCTTGGTGTCCTGACACTCAAGCCAAATATAGATCTCAACATCGTCATGGAGTGGTAATACCAAGAAAGATCTTAAAATTCAGCAGAAGATTGATCTCTCACCCCACACTGCCGATACGCCGCCGGACTCATCCCCGTCATCAGCTTAAACAACCGGCTAAACGCCGCTCGGTTTTCATAGCCCACCCGTAGCGCGACCTGTTCCACCGGCCAATCGGTATGGCGCAGCACATGCTCTGCGGCACTGATTCGCACGCGCTGCACATATTCATTAGGGGTTAGCCCCGTAGCGTCCTTAAAACGTCGCAACAAAGTACGCGGTGAGCATGCCAACTGCGCCGCCATATCCGCGAGCGTCAATGGCTGTGCATAGTGTTGTTCGAGCCACCGCTGCAACTGCGCAATCGCTCCATCATGCGACTGCGGGGCAGGCAGGCGCGGCACAAAGCGCGACTGCCCACCACGCCCATAATCCATCACCAGCAGCGCCGCCACTTGCCGCGCCAGCCATTCCCCACCAAAACGCGCCACCAGCTGCAAACACAAATCCACCCCCGCCATCGCGCCACCCGCGCACCAATAGCCGCCGTCTTGCGTCACCAATTGATCGCTATCAAGCCGAACTTGTGGAAAACGCCGCCGAAATTCATCCGCCATTGCCCAGTGCGTCGTGGCACGTTGCCCATCCAAACGCCCACTCGCTGCCAGCAAAAACGCCCCCGTACAAATACTGCCCACATGGAGCGTCGGTTGCTGCGCCAGCCAATCACACAGCACGCGATTGTGCGCAATCGCAGCATCGACCTGCCGACCAATCGCTGGGATCAACAACAGATCAGCCTGTGCCACCCGCGCCAAATCGCCATCGACGGCAAGCTGACCTTCGGGCGTGGATACACGCTGACCGTCGGCACTCACCACCAAGAGATCAAACAGCCGCGACCCTACACACTGATTGGCGGCAAGTAGCGTGTCTTTGGCAGTGCTCAGGCTTGAGAGTACCGTGTGACGGCACACATACAGCGCAATTTGGGGCATGGCGGTGGCAGTCCATCAATCTGTCCATTTTGGATACAATGTTGTCATTCTTGTCAGTAGTCAAGGGGGCATGGCTTCGCACATGATCATCAGCAGATCAACCATTGACGGTTTGCCAACATGACACACACCATTGCCGCACCCACCTCATCAAACTCCGCCCAAGCCGCACAACATGAAGCGTTGCTCACTGCATTTTATCAAGCCTTTGCACAGGGCGATGGTGAGGCGATGGCGGCGTGCTATGCGCCAGATGCGCGGTTTAGCGATCCGGTCTTTACCGATTTACACGGTCAAGCGGTGGGTGATATGTGGCGGATGCTGACCTCGCGTGCGCAAGATTTTAAACTTGAATTCTCTGGCATTCGTGCCGACGAACATACCGGCGAAGCTCACTGGGTAGCGACTTATACGTTTAGCCAAACTGGTCGCACGGTGATCAATCGGATTCACTCACGTTTTGTGTTTGCAGACGGCAAGATTGCACAGCAGCAAGATGTGTTTGATCTGTGGCGCTGGACACAGCAAGCCCTCGGCATCACTGGTTATCTGCTCGGTTGGTCAAACACGGTGCAAGGGAAAATTCGGGCGCAAGCCGCCAAAGGGCTGCAACAATATCAACGACAGCAAGGGCGCTAAACCGCTAACATAGCCGCATCATGCGCCTGCTTGAGGTGGCGCGGTTGGAGAGATGATGCAAAATCGGGTGCAGTCGGTGAGGGTAGCAGTGATCAGCAGTGTGTTGTTGCTGTTGGCGTGTAACTCCAAATCACCCGAGCCAGAGCCTAAACCGGCGAGCAAACCCGAATTTCCATCGCTACAGCAATATCCGGTGCAAGGCATTGATGTTTCCCATCATCAAGGGGGGCTTGATTGGGCGACCCTCAAACAGCCCAAGCTGCATTTTGTGCTGATCAAAGCGTCCGAAGGCGCGACATGGCAAGATCCGCGTTTTGTGCACAACTGGCAAGGGGCGCAAGCGGCAGGCATCGTCACGGGCGCGTATCATTTTTTTACCTTTTGTCGGAGTGGCAAAGATCAAGCTGCCAATTTTTTGGCACAACTGGCGCGTGTGCCGCGAGATCAGCCATATTTGCCGCCGGTGATTGATCTGGAGATTGCAGGCAATTGCCCGACACGCCCAAGCGTGGATGATTTGCACCGCGAGCTGGCGGTGTTTATCGAGCTGATTAGGCCGCAGACCTGCCGACCGATCTTGTATATGAGCCGTGATTTTGAGCGTGAATATCTGAGCGAGCGACCGCTCAATTATCCGCGTTGGACGCAGTCGCTCCAGCGCAAGCCCGATCTTGAAGGGCGGACGTGGATGTTTTGGCAATACACCATCAGTGGCTCGCTCAACGGGATTAGCGGACTGGTCGACAAAAACGTGTTTGTGGGCAAACGCATTCAATTTGATCAAATGCTATGCCCACCTATCCAGACGACTCAACAAAAGGTCAGTGATCCATAACAGTTGTCAATCGGGCGTTGCCCCACATCAACAGGGCCTGCCGTGAGATCAAAACCAATAATCGCGCCAATCGCTTCAAACTGCCCCACATAGGTTTTTTGTGCGGTAATACCCGAAATTTCTGCTTTGGGCACTTCCATCCACCAGCCCCGATTGACGTTTGTCCAGCTTTGATCGGACATTCGCCAAGACAGATTTTCTTTTTGCACCGATAAGAAAAAATCGGGCGTATTGACCAAATCAAAGCGGTGCAAGTTTTTCAGTGCCAGCACCAAGTTGGCGTTGATATTAATGGTAATCGGTAGCCCTAAGACGGGCAGGACAGCACGCAGGGGAATGCCTTCTGCGGTGATTTCGGTCAGGCGTGTGCCCGATTTGGAGGTGTAGTAGTGATTATTGGTACTTGGATTGTTGATGGTGGCCGAACCACTCAATAATTCAAATGAACCAAACGAGCAGCCGGTACGTGTGCTATTGGCAAACCCCAATCCACTACATAAGCCCAGCGGAACAGTCACATCATAAATATCGGCATTCAGCCGACCACTAAAGCTATGGATGCCAAACTCACCGGTTTCATCGGGGCGGTTGGTGTCTGGATTTTCGCCAATGGTAAATGCACCAAGGACGTTTTGTGCACCAAAGCGCAAGCCCACCACCTCCCGCGTCGAGGCTTGATTGGGGTTGCGGATCGCCACTTCAAAAAATGGATTGGTGAGGATTGCATCAGTGCTAGGTGCGACATCAACCGCAGACGAGGGGACAATTCCGGTCAAGCGGAAGTTTTCAAAATCAATATCACACAAGCCACTATTGATGGCATTGTTGACGCCACCACAACCGAGCCGTAGTCGTTTGATATTGGCATTGATCGCCATTTCTGCATTGAGTCCAACCCGATAAAACCCGATGTTATTGTTAGGATTGCCTGCATCGGTTGGGGCAAGGTATTGCAATTGCCACAGGGCTTGTCCATGTGTTTGCCGCAGGTCATCGTCGGAAAGTGAAGTCATGGCGTGGCTATTGATTGATAAACCAAGTATGACTCCAACGAGGCGAAGGCGTATTTTGATTGTCATCTCTGCCGTCTCTTTGTGAAGATCGGCTAAACGCTAAAAGAAGTTTTGGGTAAAAAGTGGTCAATTTTATGCCCTATCGGCCAATCTGACCAAAGTTGCCTTGAGATGGCATGTTTGGCAAAGTTTTGGCTGTTGTTGCACAGTGGCTTGTTCTATGATCAGTGCTATAAATGAATGGGAGTGGTTGAACATGCCAACAACCAGTTCCACATTACTCCGCAATATCTTTTTTCCAGCGCAATTACTTGAAATCGGTCGGTCATTATGGCCTGAGGGCGGGGCAAATGTGGCACAGTCAGCAATCATGCAATTGATTGATGACTATCAACAGCAGCGCTTGCAAATGATTGATGGTGAACAGTTTCGCCTTGCGGTTCAATTCTTTGCGGAGCGTTGCCAAGCACTACAGATCAACACCTTTGAAGCCTTTTTAGATAGCTTTTCACTGGCCGATTTTGGCTTGTTTGGCTTATTGATGATGACCGCCAAAGACTTGGGCGGGCTACTCCTCGTTGCCAATGAGTTTCAAGCGGTGATCAATCTGGCTTATGAGTTTAAAATTGAAGTCAAAGCGCAGCGATTGACCCTCAGCCTTGAGCCGTTGATACGCTTCGATCCGTATCAAGAGTTTATAACCGAAATGGTGGTGGGGGTGTTTACCCATGTGCTCAGTTTGCTGAAAGCACCAGTGAGCCAGCCGATTGCCCTTACGCTTGCGCACCCGCCGTTTATGCCGTTGTCCTGTTATGAGCATTTGCCCCATATCCAGATCGAGTTTGCCGCCAGCAAAAACACCGTGAGTTTTGCGCTGTGTGATTTGTCGATCCCACTCAAAACGGCCAATCAAAGCACTCATCATGCGATGCGACTTGCCTGTCAGCAGCAGCTCACCGAGCCACAATACCAATTGTTTTGTGTCAGCACCCAGCAGGTGATTAGTCATTTGTTGCAAGAAGGCGTGACGGTCAGTGTGGAGCGGGTGGCCAGTGAGTTGGCGGTGTCGGTACGCACCTTGAGTCGGCGTTTGCACTGTGAGGGCGTGCGTTTTCAGCGTTTGTATACCGACGCCGTGGTGCAGTTTGCCAAGCAAGCTCTACGACAAAGCGCCCAGCCGATTGAGCTGATTGCGCGGCGCTGTGGTTTTGAGAGTGCTGCCAGTTTTGCACGGGCGTTTAAACGCGAAACCGGCATGTCGCCGATGCAATATCGACGGCCACAATACAAACAAGCTCTATTGTGATTTGAATACCTCACTGGCACAGTCACACTTTTTGTGGGGATCAACATGAGCATTCAACGCTTACAAGTCGCGACACGTTATAGCGAAGCGGCGATTCATCAAGGTGTGGTGTATTTGGCCGGTCAAGTGCCCAATGACGCAAGCCTTGATATCCAAGGGCAAACCACCGAAGTGTTGGCAATGATTGATGCCCTGCTTGAGCAGGCGGGGAGTGACAAAAATCATCTGTTGATGGTGACGATCTATTTGGCCGATATGGCGGATTATGCGGGGATGAATCAGGTGTGGGATGCATGGCTCAATGCTGGTTTTGCACCGCCACGTGCGTGTGTGCAGGCCAAGCTTGCTCACCCCAATTGGAAAGTTGAAATGGTGGTCACCGCAGCACAAAACTGACCAACGACCCTGATGAGACCATGGATGGTGATTTTTTGCTGCTCAAAAATAGTCAACATGACCCAAAAGATGGCACAATCAACACAGGATTGATGTGTAGAGATAGGATGTCGCTACCACAATCAACCATAACAAAAGTGCAAATTGAGGACATGATGAACAATGCCATGATTTTGGCAACGCTTGGCGTTGTCGTGGGGTTTGGATATCAACAGTATTATGTCGAGCCATTATATGGACAATGGCAGCAGACATTACAATCGGATCAGGCAATCACTCCGACCATCCTCGACATTCAACAACACCAGCTCAAAGTGCAGCAAGGCCAGCAGCAGCATGCCTATGACTATCAAAAGCTGAGTGTGACCGGCGATTGCACCCAATTGCATGTGGGTCAGCAAGTGCAAGATTTTTGTGTGTATGGTAATCAGTTGGTGGTGCGCTCACTAGAGCCTGAACGCATTGAGCGTTATGAGCGGGTGTCTTAGCACGGTTGATTCAGAGGGTTTGTCGTGAATGATCAAGACAATAACGATTGTTCATGGCGAGATGGATGACACTGTACACATCAAGGATGAGCACCGATGACCAGCCACACCGTTCATGCCTTTGGCGATGATGCACTTGGCCATGATGATGCTGTGGCGTTGGCCGCACGGCTCAAACGTGGAGAGGTGAGTGCGGCCGAATTGGTGGATGCGGCACTCTCTCGTGCCAACAAGGTCAATCCAGCCCTCAACGCGATTGTGCTACTCGATGCAGCAGCAGCCAAGCGTCAAGCCTTGCAGGTGGATCACCACACTATTTTTGCGGGGATTCCCAGTTTTATCAAAGACAATACCGATGTGGCGGGCTGGCCGACTCGGCAAGGTTCGCGGGCAATTGTGGCGCGTCCTGCCAAAACCCACGGTGCATTTGCCACTCAATTTCTGGCTCAAGGCTTGATTGCGTTGGGCAAAAGCGCATTGCCAGAGTTTGGCTTCAACGCATCGACTGAGCCTGCGTTTGCTCGGCCAACGGCCAATCCGTGGGATACCCGCTATTCAGCCGGTGGCTCATCTGGTGGAGCGGCAGCACTGGTGGCTGCTGGTGTGGTGCCGATTGCACATGCCAACGACGGTGGCGGCTCCATTCGGATTCCGGCGGCCTGTTGTGGTTTGGTCGGACTCAAGCCCACGCGTGGGCGTACCATTCCCGATGATAAAACCAAAATCCTGCCGATTAATATCGTCAATGATGGCGTGGTCACCCGTAGTGTGCGTGATACCGCGTTGTTTTTGGCAGGGGCTGAGCGACATTGGCAAAATCCCAAACTTCCTCCTGTCGGGTGGGTGACACAGCCTAGCCCGCAGCGGCGGCGGATTGGTTTGGTGTTAGACTCAGTTTTGGGGCATGCCACGGATACCGATACGCGAGCTGCGGTAGAGCATACCGCATTACTGCTAGAGCAACTCGGTCATCACGTGGACATCATTCCTGCTCCTGCATCCCCCATTTTTGCCGATGATTTCAATGATTATTGGGCGTTTTTAGCCTTTTTGGTCAGTACCTTTGGTTCGGTCAATTTTGGCAAAGGCTTTGATGCGATTCAGATGGATGCGCTGAGTCATGGCTTGGTGCAGCGGTTTCGTGCGCGGGCATGGCGTTTGCCACAAGTCTTGTATCGCTTGAAGCAAACCGAAGCCGCTGCACGACGGTTGACTGCCCAATACGATGCGATTTTGTCGCCAGTCTTGGCACATACCACACCGCTGCTCGGCCATTTGACCCCTGAGCAAACCTTTGATGAGCTGATGGACAAGTTACGTCAGTATGTCAGTTTTACCCCACTCAACAACGCCAATGGCACGCCCGCCATCTCGTTGCCGCTTGGGCGTACTTCGCAAGGCTTACCAATTGGGGTGCAGTTGAGCGCCGCACATGGGGCAGAGCGGGTTTTGCTCGAGCTTGCTTTAGAGCTTGAAGAAACACACCCGTGGCAGCAGTTGTATCAACAACGCACCACCTTGGCCTAATCGAGTAATTTGACATCAAGATCAAACGGCAGTTGGCGACGCCATGCATTGTATTGATCTTGGGGAATGGCTAAATGCAGTACAATATCGTGTTGATAATCGCTGTGCTCGATCTGTCCGCCGATCTGTTGGGTGACGCGCTGGATCTGATCAAGCTGAGCATATGGACAACGCAAACTGACCTGCTGATAGCTGACTTTGGGTGTGGTACTGATTTGAGTCAAAATGTGTTTGACACAATCGCTATAAGCACGCATCAAGCCACCTGTGCCAAGCTTGGTGCCCCCAAAATAGCGCGTGACCACCACTGCCACATCACCCACATCGGCGTGCAACAAAATATTGAGCATCGGGCGTCCGGCAGTGCCTTTGGGTTCGCCGTCATCACTCATGCCGACATGGGCGCTGCTTTTGGGTGCACCGAGTAGATAAGCCCAGCAGTGATGAGATGCATCGGGAAATTCCGCACGCAGTTCATCAAGTAATGCCGTGACATCCGCCTGCGTGCTCGCAGGGATCAAGGTGGTGATAAAGCGACTGCGCTTAATCTCGGTGATGGTGCGTAGCCGTGCAGCAGGAATGGGATAGGACGACATATCAATCCAAAGACACACGCCTTCTCGGATGAGGAGAAGGCGTGGGTGTGTTTTTCAAAAACAAAGGGTCAAAACGCCGATTACTGACGGATTTGACCATCACCGAGCACGATCCATTTTTGCGAGGTGAGACCTTCAAGTCCGACAGGACCCCGCGCATGGATTTTGTCGGTCGAAATGCCAATCTCAGCACCCAAACCATATTCAAAGCCATCGGCGAAACGGGTTGAGGCATTCACCATCACACTGCTTGAATCGACTTCCGCCATAAAACGACGGGCTTTGTGGTAGTTGTCGGTGACAATCGCATCGGTATGGCGTGAGCCATAGCGGTTGATGTGCTCAATCGCCTCATCGAGATCATCGACCACTTTGATGGCGACGATGGGCGCGAGATATTCTTCATACCAGTCTTGCTCGGTGGCAGCGTTGGCATCGCTCAAGATCGCTTGGGTACGCTCACAGCCGCGCATTTCAACGCCTTTACCGCGATACAGTTCGGCGATTTGTGGCAAAAACTCAGTTGCAATCGGTGCATCGACCAGCAAGGTTTCCATCGCATTACACACGCCATAGCGATGCGTCTTGGCATTCAGGCAAATCGGTAAGGCTTTGCCCAGATCACCTTCACGCTCGACAAACACATGGCAGTTGCCATCCAAGTGTTTAATCACGGGCACACGCGCTTCACGCGAAATCCGCTCAATCAAGCCTTTACCACCGCGTGGCACAATCACATCCACATATTCAGGCATGCTGATCAACAAGCCCACCGCAGCGCGATCAGGCGTATCAATCACCTGTACACAGGCTTTGGGCAGGCCAGCCGCATCTAAACCGGTTTGGATACACGCTGCAATCGCTTGATTGGAGTGAAAGGCTTCGGAGCCACCACGCAAAATAATCGCATTGCCAGATTTGAGCGCGAGTGACGCAGCTTCTAAGGTGACATTCGGGCGTGATTCATAAATCATCCCGACCACACCAAGCGGGACGCGCATTTTGCCCAGTTGAATGCCCGACGGGCGATAGGCCAAATCGGTAATTTCGCCGACTGGATCGGTCAGTGCAATCACATCACGCAAACCTTGCAGCATGCCTGCATAACGCGCAGGGGTCAGCTCCAAACGATCGAGCAAGGCGGCATCCAGATCGGTATCACGGCCTTTTTGCATATCGACAGCATTGGCGGCCAAGACGGTCGGCTCACCGGCAATCAGCGCAGCACAAATCGCTTGGAGCGCGTTATTTTTGTCACGTGTATTGGCGCGTGCCAGTACGCGCGAGGCGGCGCGTGCCTGTTGGCCGAGGCTTTGCATCATCTGTTCGAGCGATTGGCTCATTCGATGTTTCTCCATCACCGACGGTCAAAGGGTCTTAACCGTCATCAATTCAAAATAATCCGTATTTATAACACTGATGGGCAACAATTGGACATTTGTTGCTGAGTTGGCCGATCTGCCGGATAAAAAATCGACGGTGTGCTATTCAATGCAGGGGTGGATATGCTATATGTTTGTCTGACAATCAGGGTCGTATTGTCTCGGTATAACCATGCAGAATTGACCAAAAGGTCAAACAGCGTGTTATGCCATGCTCATCACAACAAAAACAATCCTGACGTATGAACGACAATTCATTTGTTTTCATGCGTTTGAGGTAATCAACAGAACCTGTGCTCAAGTGCAATCAGGTGCGACAAGGAGAGTGAGGCATGAATGCCGTGTGTAAGGTGGTGGACAATGCTCAGGATGGCTTAAGCGTGCAAGAACATTTTCATCCCTTTTTCGACCGTTATACTCGAGACACCTTCAAAGTTCCTGCGCGTGCGCATTGGATCGATGGTTGGAAGGTGGAGTACATGGCGATTGCGATTCCCGAAACCCTCCATCGTACCCCTGTTGTGATTATTGGCGGTGCCTTTCAAAACTTTAACTCCTACAAATACTGTGTCGAGCAGCTGTTGCAAGCTGGCCCGATCATCTTGGTTGATTTGCCATCGATGGGCAGCAATCAGCAGTTGGTCAATGCGCTCACGGGTGCATCCGCAGGGACACTAGAGCTGCCTGATCTGGCACATTATTTAGGCCGTTGGGCAATTGACCTGCAATTGACCAAAATTTCGATCATGGGCATGTCGCTCGGTTCAGTGGTGGCGTCGCATTTTGCCGAGCAGTTCCCTGATCGGCTCGACCGCTTGGTGCTGATGGGCGTCATGCAAAAGACCCGTAAGAGCTGGCGCATGCTGCTCGAAGAGTCTTTACATTTGCTCAAAGAAGACCGCATGGATGAATTTGGCCAAGCGGTGGTGCTGTATTTGCTCAATCATGCGCGTTTGGCTCAAACCCAAATGTCCCCCACCGCTAAACGGTTGTTTTATCGGCAAATGGCTGAGTTTGCCTCAACCGAGCGTCTACGCTACGACATCAACTGCAATCGCCTGCTGCGTCTAGAGCATGTGCCATCGCCGCAGTGTCCCACACTGGTGGCCGCAGGGCAGTACGACAGTTTTACCTTACCGCATGAAAACGCGCACTTTGCCTTGCAATGTCCTGACATGCAGTTTGCCATGATCAAAAATGCCGATCATTTACCGCAGTTGCAACGCCGCAAAGAAACCATGGGTTTGTTTGCCACCTTCTTGCGCAGTGAAGACATCAGCAACTGTGACGGGATTATGCCGCTGTCGCGGACTGATCTTGAACAGATGGAACGTCGTGGTGAAAAGCGCGTGCATTTGGTCGAGTCAGTGCGGGTGATGTCGCATCGTCACACCGACTTTCAGATGAATGTGCGTGCCGTCGATATCAATTTCTTTGGCGTGCTGATTGATGCAGGTAGCCCCGAAGCCGCCGCACAGCTGCTTGCTGAACCGCGTGATATGGCACTACAACTCGGTGAGGTCAACGAGCGTCCGCTGGCGATTGAATGCTTGATCTTTGAGCAACAAGGCTCCTGTGTGCGTGCGCTGTTTAAGCATGGTTATTTCGACAATGCAGATCGCTTGAACCTGCTACTCGCAAGTGACGCAATTGTCGAAAATCGCTTGTAATTGACTGCAAAAAAAATCGGCCTGATGGCCGATTTTTTGTTTTAAACCTTCGCTTCAATCATCCACACTAAATCACCCAAATGCTCAGCATGGTTGGGCGTGTTGCTGTCTTTGGGCTGATATACCTGAGCCGTGACAAATCCGGCTTGCTGCATAAACTCAGCGACATTGGCGGGTGACGTAAAATGGAAAGAAAACGCACTGCGTGACATAAACTTGAGGAGCTTACTGCTATTCCAAATCAAGGTCGCGAGTTTGTGTTGGGTTGGCTCAGGGTACAAATCGGTCAGATACGCCCCAACGGTAAAGCCTTTGAGTCCTTGAGCAAGTTTTGACCACAATTCCATCAGCATCGGTTTGGTAAAATAATTGACCAAGCCTTCACTAATAATCACCAAGGGACGCGATGGGTCCAGATCCGCAAAAAGCTGACCGAGCTGATCACTAAACAAATCAACGGCGTATACATCAGGCACCCGATGTTCAATGCCTTGTAGTGCGTCTTGTTTGGTTTTCGCCATTGCGGGCAAGTCCGCCTCGACATAACGAATATCGGGATGTTTTTGCAAATAGCGCCAACCGCGTGGTGAGAGTCCTGCGGCAATTTCCAAAATTTGCAGATTGGGATATTGCGCAATCAACTGATCGAGCTGCCGATCAATCAGGGCATGACGTTGACGCAATGTAGAGCGCATACTGCCACCCACATACTGTTCCATCAGCACTTCAAGGGGATGCAGCCATGTGGCCAGCCTGCGGCCTTTTTGGCTGGCTAGCGCCGGATGCGACCAGCCCAATTGATACCAGATATAACCGGTATAATGTGCGGTAAACGAAATATGACGGTGTGGGGATAACTGTTTTGACATCAAACGCCCTCCTCGGCGAAGTGGTGCAATCCTCATGCTGGGGCTGATTAAGCCATAAAACGATCACGAACCTGTAGCGCCATTTGTTGAGCGGCCAGCCATTCATCACCCAAATCGAGTTGATCGCCGCTGAGTTGCCCAATGCGGCCACGCATTCGGCCTAAACGGGTTTGGTTGGGCATCGGCATCGACTCTAAGGCGCGTAGTGCATCCAGTGCCGCCGAGCGATCATTACACACCAGCCCCATATCGCAACCGGCATCAAGTGCAGCACGAATCCGTGCATCCGCGCCGCCTGCCACACACGCCGCTTGCATGCTCAAGTCATCAGAGAACAACACGCCATCAAAGCCCAGTTCACCACGGATGATCTGTTGCAACCAAAATGGCGAAAACCCAGCAGGATTGGGATCAATGTTGCTGTACACCACATGAGCGGGCATCAGGGCGTCTACCTCAGACAACACCTGTTTAAATACATCAAAATCGTGCGCACGAATCTCATCAAGTGAGCGCGGATCAACAGGGGCAGCAACATGTGAATCGGCTTCGACGGAGCCATGACCGGGAAAGTGTTTGCCGGTTGTCGCCATGCCCGCGCGGTGCATGCCGTGCATAAACGCCCGTGATAGGGCAATCACGGGGGCAGGGTGGCTGTGAAAGCCTCGATCGCCAATCACTTGGCTGATGCCATCTAGATCAAGGACAGGCGCAAAGCTCAAATCAACGCCGACGGCGAGCACCTCGGTGGCCATCAACCAGCCGCATTGTTCGGCGGCGCTGAGAGCCGCAGTCGGATCTTGATCATACCAGCGACCAAAGGCGCGCATTGGAGGTAGACGAGTAAACCCCTCACGCATGCGCTGCACGCGGCCACCTTCTTGATCCACCGCAATCAAGATCTCAGGACGAATGCTGCGGATATGATCGGTCAAATCACGAGTTTGACGTGGATTGACCACATTGCGACCAAATAAGATCAGCCCACCCACTTGTGGCGCTTGCAACAGTGCCGCATCTGCTGCGGTCAAGGTTGTCCCTGCGATATCCAACATCAACGCGCCGATCATGAAATGTCCTTTAAGCTGCAAAAACACCAAATACTATGCAAAACTCAGGTAAAAACCGTCGTAATCTTGCAATCAAACCGTGCAAGACAATACCTGATTTGCCTACAGGTCTGCTACAGTCAGACACAGTCAAACGGCGATAGGCTGCGTGTACAGCGCACTGTCCCTATCAAGATTTTTCAAGGAAGTCATTGCCACTCATGAAACTACAACATCTCGCCTGTGCCTTAGCGTTGGCCTCTAGTGGTCTGTTTTTCTCACATGCGATTGATCAGGCAGTCGCCGCACCGACGGCCACCGCGCTGACGCCGAGTCGTGAGCAAGGTGTGGTGACCCGTCAGCTGGCCACCATGATGGATCGCCAGCACTATCTCAATATGCCGCTCAACGAGAAAGTCTCCGCACGTGTACTAGAGATGTATTTTGACAGCCTAGATCCCGAGCACAGCCTATTTTTACAATCAGATATTGATGAATTTCGGGGTAAATATGCCAAGACTTTAGGTGTGGCGCTCAAAGAAGGCGACCTATCCCCTGCATTTGAGATTTATGGTCGCTATCAACAGCGCATGCAGGCGTTTCAAACCTATATGATCACCCAAGTGGATCAGTCGCAAAATCTCAAGCGCACCGATAGCATCGAAGTGGATCGTGAAAAAGCACCTTACTTCAAAACAGTGACAGAGCAGCAAGCCTATTGGCAAAAACAACTGGTTTCACAACTGATTAGCCTGACCATTGCCAAACAAGAAGAAGCCGCCAAGCAAAAAGCGCTCAAAGACAATCCCACCTTAGCCAACGGTCAAGATTTGAGCGTGAGTGAGCTTGGGCCTGTGGAGACACTCAAAAAACGCTATCGTCGTCAGATGGATCAATTTGCACGACTCAAAAGTGACCGCGTCGTGGAATCAATCCTCAATGCTGCACTCGCCACCTATGATCCACACAGCAACTACTATGCACCCGTCGAAGCCATGGAACTCAACCGCCAAACCACCTTGGCACTTGAGGGAATTGGAGTGTCGATTCGCCCTGAGCGCGGCAATGAAGACTACACCCGTATTGAATCGATTGTAGAGGGAGGGCCTGCGAGCAAATCAGGTCAAGTCCGTGCAGGTGATCGGATTATTGCGGTTGCACAAGACGGTGAGCCAATGGTTGATGTGGTGGGGTGGAGTAGTAGCGAAATTGTCGGTTTGATCCGTGGCAAACGCGGTACCAAAGTCACGCTTAAATTGTTGGCATCGGGTGCAAGTGCAACGCAAGCCCGCCAAGTGACCCTTGTCCGTGATGTGATCCAAGAAGAAGATGCTGGTGTGCGCCATCGGATCACCGAAGTGACACGTGGTGACAACACCTACAAAATTGGTGTACTCGAAATCCCCTCCTTTTATTTTGATTATCGTGCACGCCGTGCCGGTAATAATTACCGTAGTGTGAGCGAAGACACCGAAAAATCACTACGCGCATTAAATGCCGCTGGTATTGATGGACTGGTGGTCGATTTGCGTGGCAACCCCGGTGGTTCACTTGATGAAGTGGCACGTATGTTGGGGATGTTTGTCAAAGATGGCCCTCTCGTGCAAATTCGTGATGGCAATGGCAACATCAATGCCTATCACGATCAAGACGACGGTCAGCAAATCTATGCAAAACCCATGACAGTGTTGATCAACTTGGCTTCGGCATCAGCGAGTGAAATTTTTGCAGCAGCGATCCAAGACTATGAGCGCGGGGTGATCATGGGGAGTACCACCACCGGCAAAGGCACAGCACAAGTCCAGCTCGATAGCCTTGCGTATGGTCAAGCCACCCTGACACAGCGTAAATTTTATCGTATTACTGGTGGTAGTACCCAAAACAAAGGGGTGATTCCCGATATTGCGATGGTCAACATCTATGATGAGGACTTGGGTGAGCGCAAAGCCAAAAATGCGTTGGTATGGGATACCATTGCAACCGCGCCCTACACGCGAGATCAGCAGCTATCGCCACTACTGCCTGCGCTCAATCAACAATCACAAGCCCGTCAGCAACAAGACCCACAATTTGTGTATCTCAAAGAGATTCGGTCAATTGGCTTGATGAATAAAGACCGTAAAGAAGCACCACTCAACATGGATCAACGCTGGCAGGAAGTGCAAAAAATCGAAGACATGACCTTGGCAGCTGAAAATCGTCGTCGGCAAGCCACTGGCTTGACGGCCTATGCCAACTGGGAAACCTATCAAGCAGCACAAGATGCATTCTCGGAGCAACGTGCAAAAATGAAGCGAGCCGAGCGTCCGGCATTGCCTGAAGATGAAGCGTATGTGCGTGAAGCTGCCCAAACGGTGGTCGATTTGATCACGCTTGCTAAAACGCCTGTGTCCTAACTGTGCGCTTTGGCCTACAGTACACGGCGTTTTAACCGCTACCGTTGGATCATGGTTTTGGGCACAATGATCTTACGGCACAAGGAAGTCGGTCAGGATGACCCGAAGGAAGGACGCCGTAGGATGCATGTAAACACTTCATTGAAGTGGCTACAAAAGGACACATGACGGGGAAGTCAATCTGAGACCCGCGCCATCAGGACGAGACGGCGCGGGTTTTCTCTATTTGGGATGCGATATCAGCGGTTTATACCCAATTTAAGTGATCTGATTCCCACCATGATCGGCGTATGCTCAGAGGATTCTCCAATATCATAAGGATATGTCTGATGAAGCACGCAGCA
>CALFYA010000209.1 GCA_937952925.1 uncultured Moraxellaceae bacterium | reverse complement strand
TGCGGTATTTTTCCAGAAAAAACGTGTCGATAATCAGCAAGATGGTGCCGAGGGTGATCGCGCTGTCGGCAATATTAAAGGCTGGAAAATGTGAGTCTTGGTAGTAGACATGAATAAAATCCACCACATAACCCAAGCTAATCCGGTCAATCAAATTGCCGACTGCGCCACCAAGTACCAGCGCAATCCCCAATGCCAACACCGTGGTGTTTTTGGGCAAACGTAGCAGCCAGACGGTGAAAATCCCCGACACCAGCACGGCTAGCCCCGTAAACAGCCAACGCTGCCAACCACCCGCATCCGACAGCATGCTAAACGCTGCGCCATAGTTGTGTAGCAGCGTCCAGTTGAGCATCGGCATCACCGGTACGGGTTCGCCATAGGTCAAATGCGCGGTGGCAATCGACTTTGTCCACTGATCCAGCACGATCGCCAGCAACGACAACAATAGCCATAAGGCGTTTTTGCGATTCCATGCCGAGCCTGAAGGATTAGGCATAATGGCGCACCTCACCCTCACCCACCACGTTATCGACGCAGCGGTTGCACAAATCAGGATGATCGGCATGCATGCCGACATCGGTACGCACATGCCAACAACGCACACACTTGACCCCATCGGCAGGGGCAACTTGCACGCGTAAGCCGTCAAGCTCGGTGGCTTCACCTTGCTGGTCATACGTCTGCACCGTGGCCGCGCTGGTGATCAACACAAAGCGCAGCTCATCACCGAGTTTATCGAGCACTGCTTTGAGCGCATCGTTTGCCCACAAGCTGACTTGTGCCGACAAACCTGCGCCAATCACTTTGGCACTCCGCGCTGCTTCAAGTTGTTTATTCACGGCATTTTTGACTTGTCGCACGGTCTGCCAATCGCTATCACTGATGGCCGATGCGGCATTGACCACTGGCAAGTCGTACCATAACGCCGTAAACACATAAAGCTGATTTTGCTCAGGGATTTGTTGCCATGCTTCTTGCGCGGTAAAGCTCAAGATCGGTGCCATCCAACGGCTGAGTGCCTGAATGATGTGATACAGCACGGTTTGTGCCGAGCGACGCGCCGTAGAATTCGCTTTGGTGGTGTATTGGCGATCTTTGATAATATCGAGATAAAAACTGCCCAACTCACTGCTACAAAAACTGGTCAGCAAGCTACACACCTGATGGAAATCCATCGCGTCATACGCTGCACGCACTTGGGCTTGCACCTGCACTGCCCGACCCAAAATGTATTGATCGAGCGCAACCAACTCTGACACAGGCAAGGTGTGCTGCGCGGGGACAAAGCTATTGAGGTTCGATAGCAAAAAGCGCAAGGTATTGCGAATCCGGCGATAACCATCAATCGCACCCGCAAATACTTTATCGCCCGCCGCCATTTCATAGCGGTAGTCGGTCGAGGCAATCCAGAAGCGCAAAATATCTGCGCCGCTCTTTTTGATCACGTCTTGCGGGGTGATCACATTGCCTTTGGACTTCGACATTTTGTGGCCTTTTTCATCCACCACAAAACCATGCGTCAGCACTTGCTTAAACGGTGCACGCGCTTGAATCGCCATACCCGACAACAGCGAGGTCTGGAACCAGCCACGATGCTGATCCGAGCCTTCCAAATACAAATCCGCAGGGGACTGCAAGCCTTCACGCTGATCCAGCACTGCATAATGAGTCACGCCCGAATCAAACCACACATCCAGCGTATCGGTGCATTTGCTGTAGTGCTCGGCGTCATCGCCAATCAACTCACGCGCATCCAGATCAAACCACGCTTGGATGCCGCCTTGCTCGATGCGCTGAGCGACCTGCTCCATCAAATTGAGGGTATCAGGATGTAATGCGCCGCTGTCTTTATGCACAAAAAACGTGATGGGCACGCCCCACGTGCGCTGGCGCGAGATACACCAATCAGGGCGGCCTTCCATCATCGCTTCAATCCGGTTTTGACCCCACTCTGGCACCCACTCGACTTGCTTGATCGCATCAAGTGACGCTTGGCGCAAGCCTTGCGCTTCCATGCTGATAAACCATTGTGGTGTGGCACGGAAGATGATTGGGGTTTTGTGTCGCCAGCAATGTGGATAGCTGTGTTTGATCGCCACATGCGCCCACAGCTTGCCATTGGTTTTGAGCAATTCCAAAATCTGCGGATTGGCTTTGTAGATGTGCTGACCGGCAAACACCGGCGCATCCGGCAGATACACGCCATTACCGCCGACCGGATTATCGACTTTGAGGTTGTATTGCAAACCGACCTTGTAGTCATCCACACCATGACCGGGTGCGGTATGCACCGCGCCAGTACCACTGGTGGCGATGACGTGCTCACCCAAGATCACCGGCACTTGGCGCGATTCAATAAATGGGTGTTGCAGCAACAAGCCTTCGAGCGCTTGGCCTTTAAAGGTTGCCAATACTTGTACATCGGTCAGGGCATAACGCTGACAGGCGCTGTCGACCAAATCCGCCGCCAAGATCAATTGGCTACTGCCGCGCTCGCCTTGCGCTTGGATCAGTTGATAGTCCAGCTCAGCATTGAGCGCAACGGCTTGGTTGGCAGGTAGCGTCCACGGCGTGGTTGTCCAGATCACGATATCCACTGTGGATAAGTTATCCACAGGCACACCCACACTTGTGGATAACTTGCTTAAGTCCTTGACCGCAAAACCCACATCAATCGCATCAGATTTTTTGTCTTCGTACTCGACTTCCGCTTCAGCCAATGCCGAACCACAATCCAAGCACCAGTTGACCGGTTTTAGACCAGGTTGCACATGACCGTTTGCCACGATTTTTGCTAGTGCACGCACCGTGTCGGCTTCTTGCTTGAAGTTCATGGTCAGGTAGGGATT
>CALFYA010000208.1 GCA_937952925.1 uncultured Moraxellaceae bacterium | reverse complement strand
GTACGGGGATTGTGGCCGAGCGTTTTGGTGGGCAAGTTGCCGATACTATGGGCATCGAAAACTATATTTCAGTCTCCGAAACCACAGGGCCTAAGCTGGTCGCCGCCATGCAACAGCACGTCAATGAGTACGGCGTGGAGGTGATGACTGGTCAAACCGTGGCAAACATCAAACGGACTGAGCAAGCGGTACAGGTCGAACTGAGCAATGGTGGTGTGCTCACCAGTAAAACGGTAATTTTGGCGACGGGTGCACGCTGGCGCAAAATGAACGTGACCGGCGAAGCTGAATATAGCGGTCGTGGCGTGGCGTATTGCCCACACTGTGATGGCCCGTTGTTTAAGGGCAAAAAAGTTGCGGTGATTGGTGGTGGCAACTCTGGCGTAGAAGCCGCGATTGACTTGGCGGGCATCGTGTCGCATGTCACCTTGCTGGAATTTGATAGCAAATTGCGTGCGGATGCGGTGCTGCAAGCCAAACTCAACAGCTTGCCCAACGTGACCGTGATCACCCAAGCGTTGACCACTGAAGTGCAGGGCGATGGGGCAAAAGTAACCGGTTTGGTCTATCAAGACCGTGCCACCGAACAAGTCCACACCCTGCCACTTGATGGGATCTTTGTGCAGATTGGTTTGTTGCCCAATACCGATTTCTTGAAAGGGTCTATTGAGCTGTCACCACGCGGTGAGATCGAAGTCAATGCCAAAGGCGAAACCTCCATGCAAGGCGTGTTTGCCGCCGGTGATGCCACCACCACACCGTACAAGCAAATCATCATTGCCACGGGTGAGGGTGCTAAAGCCGCATTGTCCGCGTTTGATTATCTGATTCGTCAGGGCGTTTAGGGTCTGTTGCCGCTGTAAAAAATCAAACCCTCTGCAAGATGCAGAGGGTTGTTGCATGGATACTCGCAATCCTTAGAACGCGACGGTCAACCGACTAAACAGCGCTTTTTCGGTTTGACGATCAGCCAATTTGCCAGACAAATCACGACGACCGCCTTCAAACTCGGTTTGGTTGTAATCCGTCGAGAGCTTCAGGTTGTTGTTGAGCCACCAATTGACGCCAACACCATAACCTGTGGCCTTGCTGACTTGGGTAAATGGATCAGCCAGCTCTGAACCTGCCACATCCTTACCCGCCACCTGAAAGGTTTTAAAGGCTTGATTGTCGATATCTAAGCCGGTTGCCCGCGCCACCAACTCAAATGCACCCCAACCATCGCCACCGACTTTAAACGGTTTTTTCGGTTTAACCCCAGCGTAGCTGCTGTCTTCACCGGTCAACACATAGCTGGTGGTGACGGTATAGGCTTTATTTTCCAGTGAGCGTTTGTTGCCATTGAGGCTGACGTCTTGCTTGGAAATCGCATACTCAGCCAACAGACCGACGTTGTTATAATAATAGGTGAGTTGCGGGACGATGCGGCTATGGTCGCTACCAATGGCGGTATTGGCTGACGTGGGGGCAGATGAATCTGAGCGATAGGCAAAAATGGTTTGCTGACCGGTTGAACGATAACGGGGGAGAGTGTTGTTGAAATTATTGGTGTTTTGTGCGGCATTATCGGCAATCCGGTTGGTGGTTTGACTGCCTGCCACACCAAAACCTAAGCCACTGATCGCCCCAAACTGATCGCTAAATGGCGTAGCAAAAATCCGCGCAGCGATTTCTACCCGTGAGTCATCATATTGTGAGACATCGCGACCATCAGCTGCACCATTAAACACCCCCAAGCTATATTCGATTTTGTTGTCGAGTGCCTTACCAAACACTTGCACCCCCAAATCACGATTGGGCACCAGTTCGTTGGCATAACCGCGCTCAATAAAGTGGGTCGCGCCACCCGACTGCAACCGCTCCAAGCCTTGCGGTGACTTCTGGCGACCGACACGCACATTGGCATATGGTGAGAATTTGAGATCTGCATACGCATCAACCAAACTTGCACTGTCGCCTGTACCCGTTGAACCTGCAAACTCAGGCACTAAGCGATAATCAATCAGCGAGCCAAAATTACCGCGAATATCGAGGCGGACGCGGCGCAATAAAAAGCTGTCGTTGATGCTGGTGGTGGCAGCTTTACCACTGCGTTGCAACTCAGTCGAGTCATCCAAGAATGTACGGCGATCAACTTGCAATAGTCCACCCACCCGAAGCTGAAAATCCCCTTTGGCATTTTTGATCCGAAAACCTTGGCTGTCAGAAGCGACCACCACGGCATTGCTTTGTGCGGCTTTGTCGGCTTCTTCTTGTGCCAATTCTTGCTTGCGCTCAAGCACTGCAATGCGTTGTTTGAGTGCTTGAAGCTCTTGATTTGCATCCACTTCAGCATGAGCAATCGAGCCGCTAACGGCACTGATGGCGAGGGTGAGTGGCAGTAATGAACGGTGTAACATGATGGCGTGTCCCAAAAAAATCGTAACGAAGTGGTTACATTTTGCAAAATTGTTTGGGAATGAAAACGAAGAAAAAACGCGGTGATTAGCTGCAAAATGAATAAGTGGTGATATCTGAAATATCGAAAAACATATCTGTTTTTTTCATTATGAAAAAACTCATCAAGTAATGCGATTTTTATTGGTTTGGATCATGTTCAAACCTGCATAGGATGCACCCAACAACTGTTTTTATTGAGTTCTGTTGAGGTGTTGATCATGAATACGCGTTTGCGTCAGGTGTTTTTGGGTGTGTTGTTGGCGGGTGGTGCATTGATTTCGGTTGCACACGCCAATACCAATCAGTTGCTGAATGTGTCGTATGACCCGACTCGTGAGTTCTACGATGACTTTAACAAGTCGTTTGCTGGTTTTTGGAAATCCAAGACCAATCAAGAGATCAATGTTAAGCAATCGCATGGTGGTTCAGGCAAACAAGCCCGTTCGGTGATTGACGGTCTAGAGGCCGATGTGGTCACCCTCGCACTGGCCTATGATATTGATGCGATTGCCGATAAAGGCAAATTATTGCCGAAAAACTGGCAGGCACGTCTGCCCAACAACTCAGCGCCTTACACCTCGACCATTGTGTTTTTGGTGCGTAAAGGCAATCCCAAAGGCATCAAAGACTGGGCAGATTTGGTCAAACCGAATGTCGAGATCGTGACACCAAACCCCAAAACCTCCGGCGGTGCACGCTGGAATTATCTGGCCGCATGGGGCTGGGCAAAACAACAGCCGAATGGTAGCGATGCGACGGCACGTCAATTTGTGCAAAAAATCTTTGCTCAAACCAAAGTGTTGGATTCTGGTGCGCGTGGAGCACTGACCACGTTTGCCGAGCGTGGCATTGGTGATGTGCTGATTGCATGGGAAAACGAGGCCTATTTGGCAACTCGTGATCTTGAACCCGGTGCGTTCGAAGTGGTGGTGCCGTCGGTATCGATTTTGGCCGAGCCAAGTGTGGCATTGGTTGACAAAAATGTGGATAAGCACAACACCCGCAGCCTTGCTACAGGTTATTTGAACTACCTGTACAGCCCGATTGGTCAGGAGCTGGCGGCCAAGCACTACTTCCGTCCACGCAATCCTGAGATTGCCAAGAAGTATCAAAGCAAATTTGCACCGGTCAATTTGTTCACCATCGATCAAGCCTTTGGTGGCTGGCGCAATGCGCAAAAAGTCCACTTTGATGATGGTGGGATTTTTGACCAAATCGTCTCCGCCAATCGCCAGCGCTAAGACGTCAAGGGGCGAGTCATGCAGGTCTTGATCGTGGCAGGGGTCGGCGGAAGCGGCGACGGTCACTGGCAAACGTGGCTCGAACAACAGCTCTCCGCCATCAATCCAAGCGCGGTCTCCCGCGTCATACAAGAATGGCATCGCCCCATATTTCGGGTATGGCGTGATCAAGTGATTGCAGCACTGACCGCGATTGAAGATCAAGTGCTGTTGGTCGCGCATAGCTTTGGCTGTTTGGTCAGCGCAGGTGTGCTGCTTGCAGCACCTGAGTTGCACCACAAAATTGCAGGAGTGTTGATGGTTGCGCCTGCCAACCCACAGCGGTTTAGCCGTGATGGGTTGCAGGGCATGTGTCAGTACGGTGAGGAGGATCTGATTGAGACCCTCAACCACCCATTGCCGAGCAACCTGCCGATCATGCTGTGGGCAAGCCAAAACGACCCGTGGCTGAGCCTCGCTCAGGCCAAGTACTGGGCAAAAACATGGGGTGCCGACCTCCACAATTTAGGTGATGTCGGACACGTCAATATCGCTTCGGGGTTTGGGGCATGGCCGACCGTATTGACCCAAGTGCGAATGTGGCCGGTGCCTTTTTTTGTGATGCATCGGCGTAAACGTCAGCAACCACGCAAAACCGATTCATCCATATTGCCCCCAACGGGTTAATGATTTTTAAACACATTTTGGAGCGGCACTATGCCCAAGTCGCATCGTGTGCTGTCGGGGTTTGGTTTGTCGATGGGGATCACGGTGACGTGGTTGTCGTTGATTGTGATCATTCCGCTGGCAGCGGTCTTTTTAAAATCCTCACAGATTGGTTGGACTGAGCTGTGGGCGTTGCTGAGTAATGAGCGGATTCAAACCGCACTGTGGCTGAGCTTTTGGACAGCTGGCGTGGCAGCGATTATCAACGTGTTTTTTGGCTTATTACTCGCATGGTCTTTGGTACGTTATTCCTTTCCGCTTAAGCGTTTGGTCGATGCATTGATTGATTTGCCGTTTGCCTTACCCACTGCGGTGGCAGGCATTGCGCTGACCAGTCTATACGCACCACAAGGCTGGATTGGGCAGTATCTCACTCCGCTTGGCCTGCCCGTGGCTTATACCCAGATCGGGATTATCTTGGCGTTGATATTTATCGGGATTCCATTTGTGGTGCGTACTGTCCAGCCGGTACTCGCGGAGCTAGAAGTGGAGCTAGAAGAAGCCGCGACAGCGCTTGGTGCACAGCGTTGGCAGACCATCCGCCATGTGATTTTGCCCGTGCTGTATCCGGCAATTCTCACCGGTTTTGCTTTAGCGTTTGCGCGAGGCGTTGGGGAGTACGGTTCGGTGATTTTTATTGCGGGCAATAAGCCGTATGAAACCGAAATCGCGCCGCTGTTGATTGTGTCCAAACTCGAAGAATATGACTACGCAGGGGCAACCACCATTGCGGTGGTGATGCTGGTGTTTTCATTTATTGCGCTATTTTTGATCAACATCTTGCAAGCGTGGTTAGTCCGTCGTACAGAGAGGAATGCCACATGAGTAGTCATTCAACTGCATCCAATGCACTGTCTGATCGGTTGCAAAACCGTGATGCAACGCGTGAGGCGAGCTGGGTTCGTCGTGTGGTACTGACCATCAGCCTTGGTTTTTTTGTGCTGTGTTTGCTATTGCCACTATTTTTGGTGTTTGTCGAAGCCTTTAAACAAGGCTGGCATACCTATCTTGAGGCGCTGGTCGAACCCGATACCCGCGCCGCAGTGAAGCTGACCTTGCTCACCGCAGCTGTGGCAGTGCCCCTCAATGTGATTTTTGGGGTAGCGGCAGCTTGGGCAATCACCAAGTTTCAATTTCGTGGAAAATCTCTGCTCACCACGTTGATTGACCTACCATTTTCGGTATCGCCGGTGATTGCCGGTTTGATGTTGGTGTTGTTGTTTGGTTCACAAGGCTGGTTTGGCGAATGGCTACGCGATCACGACATCAAGGTGATTTTCTCCACTGCTGGCATCATTTTAGCGACCGTGTTTATCACCTTTCCGTTTGTGGCGCGTGAATTGATCCCCCTGATGCAAGCGCAAGGCACCGAGGAAGAAGAAGCCGCTATGGTACTCGGCGCGAATGGCTGGCAGACCTTCTGGCATGTCACCCTGCCCAACATCAAATGGGGGCTGCTGTACGGGGTGATTTTGTGTAATGCCCGTGCGATGGGGGAATTTGGTGCGGTGTCGGTGGTGTCGGGGCATATTCGTGGCGAAACCAATACGCTGCCGCTGCAAGTGGAGATTCTCTACAACGAATACAGCTTTAGTGCAGCGTTTGCGGTGGCGTCCTTGCTGGCCTTGCTCGCGCTGGTCACTTTGGTGGTGAAAACCTATGTTGAATATCGTTTGGCACAAGCCGCCAAACCCCTTGATGATGAACACGCGCCTGCGCTGTTGGTCACTCCTGTTGAGGTGAAATAACATGAGCATCCAAGTTAAAGGTATTGCAAAAAACTTTGGGGCATTCAAAGCACTCGACCAGATCTCCCTCGACTTTCCCGAAGGTGAGTTGGTGGCGTTGCTGGGGCCTTCGGGCTGTGGGAAAACCACCTTGCTACGGATTATTGCAGGGCTAGAAGCACCCGATCAGGGGCAAGTCTTGCTTGAAGGCGAAGACTCAACGGATCTGCATGTGCGTGAGCGTCAAGTGGGCTTTGTGTTTCAGCACTATGCGTTGTTTCGCCATATGACGGTGTTTGATAACGTGGCGTGTGGCTGGCGCGTGCGTCCCCGTGCGTCTCGGCCGAGCGAAGCAGACATCAAACGCCGTGTTGGTGAGTTGCTCGACTTGGTGCAGTTGGGATTTTTGGCAGATCGCTTTCCAGCGCAGCTCTCTGGTGGACAGCGCCAGCGGATCGCATTGGCACGTGCCTTGGCAGTCGAACCGCGCGTGTTGTTGCTCGATGAGCCGTTTGGGGCGCTTGATGCCAAAGTGCGCAAAGAACTGCGCCGTTGGTTGCGTCGTTTGCATGATGAGCTGCACATTACCTCGATTTTTGTGACTCACGATCAAGAAGAAGCCTTGGAAGTAGCCGATCAAATCGTGGTGATGAATCATGGCAAAATCGAGCAAATCGGCAGTCCGCGTGAAGTCTACGAAAAACCGGCGACGCCGTTTGTGTTTGATTTCTTGGGACAAGCCAATCGTTTTGAAGGCGTGGTCGATCGGGATCAACTCAAGATTGGCACCAGTGCCGCAGCGTTAGCATTGCCAAGCGCGGCACCAATCACCCAAGGCAAAGTCACGGCATTTGCCCGCGCCCAAGAGCTTGAAGTGCATCGGCAGCAGCCCAGCGTGCCGAGTGTGCCAGTCACGGTACAGCGCGAAGTGTGGCTCGCTGGCGATATCCATCTAGAAGTGGTCGATGCCGGTGGACAGGTCTATGAAGTGGGCTTGTCGGCTGAACAACAACAGCATCAACGCTTTTTGGCGGGCGAGCAGGTGTGGTTGACCGCGCTGAATCTACACATTTTTGCAGATGCGTCTTGATTGATCGTTGTTTATACTCGGAATATCGCCCGATATTCCGAGTACATCATGAAATACATGGCATGGATGCTGTCTGCACTGATTAGTGCAGCGCCGATCGTTTACGCTGAGACCACGCCTTCAAGCACAATCGCCCCATCGGGCTTAGATCAAGTGTATCTCCAGCTCGATGCCAAATATCGCCATCCCAACATTGTGGCAGTGGTGGTCGATAAAAAAGGCGCGCTGATGTATGTGTTTGTCCGCGGCAAAGAACTCCCGTCATTTTTATCTGCACCCAAAAACTATGCACAAGCGCCTCGTGTACCATTTGTGGTGATCGAGCAAAGCCAGCCCCACCCACACAACACCGTATACGAAGCCCTCGCCGTTGCCAACGACGACAGCATGCTGCAAGTGGCGGCCAGTGAACACAGCACAATACTCAAACACAATCCAAGTTTGGACAGCAGTTATCTTGCCCTCAAAACCACAGCCAATGCGCATGTGATTGTGCCGCCCGCCATGACTTTTGCCGGTGAACGGGTGGTGGATCTGGTTAATGCCGATGGACATAGCGTATTGCGCCGCAACAGCATTCCAACCGTGATGGGGATTCAAGAGAGGATTGCCCTGCTGAATGAAGAGTTGGGCAGCCAGCGTTTGGCCGAAGCGCAACAGGTCTATTTATCATTTGAGCGTTTGGTGGAAAAAACCCCACATTTGGCGGTGGTCAAAACCACGCGAATGGTGATGCTGCGCAATATGTGGAAAAATCCGTCATTGCGTGATTTTGTGCGTGAACAGATGGATCGACAGCAATACAGCACCGAAGAACGTCAGGCGATCAAAATGCTTGCACCAGATGCGTGATCATAGAACAGCCTAACGCGGTGCAAGCACAATCACTGCCATGCCCGCGAGTGCCAATCCCACCCCAACGACATCCCACGTCGATGGAGTAATGCCATCGACCAACCACAACCACAGCAACGCCACCGCAATATATACCCCACCATAAGCCGCATACACACGCCCCGACGCTGCCGGATGCAAGGTGAGTAACCATGCAAACAACCCAAGTGCCAGTACCGCAGGGATCAACAGCCATGCGCTTTTGCCTTGTTTGAGCACCAAATACGGCAAATAACAGCCGACAATTTCAGCCAGCGCCGTCACGCCATACAACAAGACGGTTTTGATCAGCATACGCCCATCTACATCAGCGACCAGATCAGGCATCATAGCAAATCTCAACTTCTGCTTTGTGATCGGTCATGTCATTGCAGCCTGCCGAACAGCTTCCCAACGCTTATCATCATCAGTTTGATCAAGTGGTGGTTGATCATGCGGCCACCGCCATGTGGTACACCTCACCAAGTATCGGGGTGAGTCGCCGTCCATTGATGCGCATCGGTGCGGAAGTCGCCTATGCCACGAGCGTGGTGCGTTATGCCGCCGGTAGTCATTTTCCTGCTCATACGCATGGTGGAGGTGAAGAGATTTGGGTGTTGTCCGGCGTGTTTTCAGATGAGCATGGCGGCTATCCGGCGGGTAGTTATTTGCGTAATCCCGTCGGCAGTTCACACGCGCCATTCTCAGTGCAAGGCTGTGAGATTTTGGTTCGCTTGTGGCAAGTGTTGCCCGATGATACGCGACAGTGCGCACTGACGCCGCAGATGAGCGTGTGGCAACAGATCGGGCAGGGCATACAACGTTGTGATCTACATCAATATAGAAACCTATATATCTATATATTAAAAATCCCTGCGCATCATACGGTCACACTCGCGTTTGGCCAAGCGGTCGAAATCTGGATTAATCAAGGTAAAATCATTGAAAATCAAACTATTTATGATGAAAAAACATGGCTGCGTTTTCCTGATCAGCGCGTGATAACATGGCACGCGGCTGATCAGGAGGTGCAGTTGTTGATCTATGAAGGGTGGCGACAGCCGTTATCACACCTCATGGACAAATAGGCTGCGATCAAAGCGAATTTGCGGCCAAAATACGCCATCATCGGTACGCTCACCAGCGCCAATCACCATGACCGGAATGGCGTTGCTATCGAGTTTGAGCATTTTGCTGACCCGTGCCGCATCAAAGCCTTCCATCATACAGGTGTCAAACCCATGCGCACGGAAGGCGAGTACCAAGTTTTCACAGGCCAGCGCGGTGCTTTTGATTGCCCATGCTTCGACCTCGGCGCGGGTGTAGGGGCCACGCGGTACAGGCGCGACCAACCCGCCAATGCCAAACGCCGCTTTTTTGAGGTAAGCCAAACTGTTCATTGGGCCAGGCGTGTAGTTGTAGGGGATCAATTGATAATAACGGCGCACCAGTGGCGGGACATCGGGCATCGGCCATTCGCGTAGCATTTGGCGTGAAAACTCATTGACCCGATCGGTACGTGCTACACACACGATCAGTTCAGCCGCGCTTTTGGCTGCCCATTGGCTCATACAGGCTTTGACTAGTTTGGCTTTTTTGTCAGCCGAACGCACCACATAAAATTCCCACGGTTGTAGACCCGATGAACATGGCGCAAGCATCGCCATATCCAGACAATCATCGAGCACCGCTTGCGGAATCGGCTTGCTGGTAAATTTGCGTACCGAACGACGGCTGGTGATCACTTTACGAAAATTATCCACATCAATATCTTGTGGTGCAGGCTCGTAATAACGCTGTTTACCACCCATATTGATGGTGGGGAGTTCTGAAGATGACATGACGGCTCCATAAATCAAAGGATTCTATAACAGTTCGAAAACTATCGAACAATTCGAAGATTGTCAAACTATCCAGATCAACTGTCGGGTTCAAGTGTGTTAGGATCATCTGATCACCTATAGCCCCTGTTGATCCGATGACCGCGCATGATGAGCTGGTGCAGGCATTTGCCGCACTTGCCAATCCACACCGACTCGAAATTTATCAGCGTTTGATGGCGCAGACTTCGGCTGCCTTTGAGTGCTGCTTGCTGCAAGATTTGATTGCACGCCTTGATATTGGTGCACCGACCATTTCGCATCACATCAAAATTTTGGAGCAAGCAAAACTCATCCGTGTGGAGCGTACTGGCAAATATTTACGTTGCGCGCTCAATGAAGACATGCGTGAGCGCCTTCGGTTATTTTTCTGATTTCCTTGGTTGCTCACCAAGTGTATGCAAAATAAACTGCACCAACACATCCTCAAGGGATTGAAGCTGCTCAAATTGACCTTTGGCAATCTGCCGATAAACCATTTCATACGCACCGCCAACCGCTAGATCGTAAAACATGGCGGGGAAGGTCGGTATTGGCTGCGAGTTGAGCTGTCGGATGGTCTGATGGCCTTGTTGTAATGCGTGCGCCAACTGCTCAAAAAACGCATTGCGTTGTTGCAAGGTGAGCGCACTGGCGTTTGGAAACTCAATCGCCCATGCACGGCTAAACTCAGGCTCGGCACTGCAAAGCTGCAAATATGCTCGAATAAATTGACGTACCCACTGATCTGGACACGTGATGGTGGGAAGCGAGACCGCCTGAATATCAACCTGTAACGCCTGACGCCCGAGCGCTTCGGCTGCCAAAAAGCACGCTTCTTTACTGCTAAAAATCTCATAAAACGCTTGGCGTGAGACCCGTGCATTTTTGACGATATCGGTAATGGTCGTCGCTGCATAACCATGTTTTGCAAATGCAGAAATCGCACCACGCACAATCCGTCGCTGTTGTTGCTCACGAATATGATCGTGATCTCGGGCAGTACGACCACGCGGCAGCCCCGCTTGATCGGTGGCAAAAATCCCAGACAGTTGACTCACAACACACACGCATCACCAAAAAAATCACCTTAGCATGATTAAAACCGTCACTTCAACCTATCAATAAACACCATAAATTCATGCTTTTAAAATGTTGTTATTGACTTGATGTTTTGCTTTCTATACAAAAGTACTAATTAGTTCTTTTGATGAGTGTCTCTCATGCAATATGCAGTGCGTGAACCAATTGCCAAACGGCGGCAGGCCAGCTTTCCGGTACGTCGTTTTCGCTTTGACTTTAAGGTGTCGAGTCGCTATTGGTTTGGCGAAGATCCGCTGTTGACTCATTTGTTTAATGGCATGTCGGCGATTTTTCCGCGTGGTGAGCTGTATCTGATCAAGACCTTGCGTCAACTGCGTGCACAGATTGATGATCCGGTGTTGCAAGATGAAATCAGTGGGTTTATCGGGCAAGAGGCGATGCATGCCCAAGAGCATTTGGCCTTTAATCGTTATGCAGATGAGCAACAAATTGATCTACACAGCCTTGAGCGTTATATGGACGTGTTGTATCACCTGTTCCAGCGGTATTTGCCACCGATGCACAACATGGCGATTGGCTGCGCTATTGAGCACATCACCGCAACCTTAGGGGCTGAGTTGTTACGCCGTGATGATCTCACGGCTCACATGACTGGGCCGGTCGGGCAATTATGGCTGTGGCATGCGATTGAAGAAAACGAGCACAAAGCAGTGTTTTTTGATGCCTATCGGGCGCTCGGCGGGACAGAATGGGTACGACAAGGCTGGATGGCCATCGCGAGTAGCGCACTGTTTGGTTTTATGGCCTACAATATGTGTCGTTTGGTCTCGGCAGATCGCCAGTGGTCATGGTCGCATATTCAGCGGTTTTATCACACCTTTATGGGTCAACAAGGCTTGATTAATCAGCGGGTTGTGACTGAATTTTTTGATTATTTCTCATCAAGATTTCATCCCAATCAACACGATTCCGTGGCGATACAGCAGATTTGGCGTGAGCGTTTGGCACTCAACGCCTGACGATCAGATGGCATATATTGTCGCATAATATATCTTATGTTAAATAAGAAAATACATGACAAACCAGCCTACCAGCGCCTATGCTACCTACAACATCAAAAATCATGTGTGCTGGTATGCGAACTTTGCTATCTATGATGATGACCATCTGGTTATCTACAACAGCACACGCTGCTACGCTTGAACAGCTTGATCGTCAGATGCAGCAGCTCAACGCGACGATCGGGTCTTATCCCCCCCAATTTGAATCCACACAACAACGAGACTATGTCCAACAGGTCTGGTCAGCCACGCTACGCCAAGCGCTCAACTTATCAAACACGACACCACCTTCCACCGATACGCTGGCACTGCTTGCCAATTTGTATCGGCAAGGCCACAACATGGAAGTCGCTGGTATGTCCAGCAAAGCTCATCAGACCATCCAAGCCTGTCTGGCACAAGATCTCAATCATGTGGGCTGTAATTTTGCCGCATCCTATTTCTATTTGTCGGTCAACCCACAAGCGGCACCTTTGGGTGAGCAAGCTTTATTACGACTCAAAGCGCATTTTGCACCAGCCTACAACCCTGAGGTTGAGCGCGGTTTGGCGATTGCTTATTTGTTTCAAAAACGCCAAGCCGACACCCTCAAACAGCTTGAAGTCTTGATGGCACATGATCCACTTGATACATGGGCGAGTGAGCTGTACCAAAAGATCAAAGCTGATCAAGTGAAAGTGATGTTTAAACCCTAAATTTGACAAGTAAGGTGGCTCATGTATGAAAAATCAATAGCACATCACCGATAATAAAAATTATCAGTGACATAAACAGCATGCTTTATAAGAAGTTATCGGAATAAAAATATGATATTAAGAAAAAATCGACGAATG
>CALFYA010000207.1 GCA_937952925.1 uncultured Moraxellaceae bacterium | reverse complement strand
TTGCAATTTTTAGGCCAGTTCCGAAAAAAGCCATATATAAAACTCCTTCGTCAATTTAGTCAGCTAGGCTAATAGTTTTTTAGCTAGAATGTTTGGTGTAATTAGCTTGAGTTTAGCTTTTCGTTTTTTTTGGGAGTATTCTTTGTTTAAGATGAAGTGGGCTTGATTGAGATATTTATTTTGCACTAATAGAGCTGAAAGCTTTTCTTCATTTTCTAAATTTATTTTGTCAAATGTCTTTTTAGCAAGATAACTTGCTGCAATTGATAAGCCGAAGGTTGCAGCAGCTTCAATAGCATCAGTTGCATGTACAGCTAGCTCAACCGTATTACCTAGTTGATCAATAGAGTCCAGAAAACTAAGTCCAGATGTTGCCAGAGTTGTGAGATGAACTAAATTTTCTAAATCCATATTCTCAATTGCACTAGTAAATTCGGAAAGTGATTGGATGGATCCAAGTCCAATCCCTGATTTATACAGGATATCGGCAAATTGCACTGCAGTCATAATACCTCCTGCTATAGCAACACGACTTGATATTCCTTTAAGATTTGGTTTTTTTTGATATTTTTCGCCCATGTCATCTTGTTTTTGCGCTGTAATACCATTTTCTTGCAGCAAAATATCTGTAGATGAGTGTTCTGATAGATTTTGATCCACACCAATCTCTGATAAATAATAATCTAGGCGTGAGTTTTTCATTTGCGCTTATCCTGACAGTAAAACTTCCATAAATTTTAGTATACAGAGAGTTAATTCCAATGAAAAGAGCCCCCGCACTTGCGAGGGCTTTCCCATCAACCGCTTACACGCGTTCGATAATGGTCGAGATGCCCTGACCCAGACCGATACACATGGTCGCCAGACCAATCTGCGTATCCTGCTGTTCCATCACGTTGAGCAACGTGGTGGTGATCCGAGCGCCCGAGCAACCCAGTGGGTGACCGAGTGCAATCGCGCCGCCGTTCAGGTTGATCTTGTCCATCTGATCCAAGATGCCCAAACCTTTCAGCACCGACATGCCTTGAGCCGCAAACGCTTCGTTTAGCTCAATGGTCTGCATATCAGCGATGGTCAGGCCAGCGCGCTTCAATGCTTTTTGGGTGGCTGGTACAGGACCATAACCCATGATCGCTGCATCACAACCGGCAACTGCCATCGAACGGATCACCGCACGAGGCTTCAAGCCCAACGCTTGTGCACGCTCAGCGCTCATCAACAGCATGGCGGATGCGCCATCGGACAGGGCAGACGAGGTCGCCGCAGTCACTGTACCGCCTTTAGGGTTAAACGCAGGACGCAGTGCCGCAAACGCTTCGAGGTTGGCGTCTGGACGAATCACTTCGTCGATGTCGCACAACACTTTGAAGCCGTTGGCATCGTGGCCTTCCACACCGATGATTTCGTTTTTGAAACGACCTTCGGTGGTGGCAGCCCATGCGCGACGGTGTGACTCAACGCCAAACTCGTCCTGCATTTCACGGCTAATGCCGTTCATCATGCCGAGCATTTCAGCGGTCAAGCCCATCATGTTGGAGGCTTTGGCGTAGTATTTGGACGCTTCAGGGTTCAAGTCGATGCCGTGCATCATGCCGACGTGACCCATGTGCTCCACACCACCGATGATGAAAATATCACCTTGACCGGTTGCGATTTGTGCCGCAGCGGTGTGGATGGCTTGCATCGACGAGCCACACAGACGGTTGACGGTTTGACCGGCAACGTTCTTGGGCAACTCAGCGAGCAAACCGATGTTACGGGCGATGTTCATGCCCTGTTCCATGGTCTGGTTGACACAACCCCAGATCACATCTTCAACTTCAGCAGGGTCAAACGCGTTACGGGCAACCAGTGCGCGTACCAGTTGAGCCGACATGCTGTCTGCGCGGACGTTGCGGAACATACCGTTTTTGGAGCGACCCA
>CALFYA010000206.1 GCA_937952925.1 uncultured Moraxellaceae bacterium | reverse complement strand
GGCGACCGGTCTTGATCATCCATAGCTCCAGCATCGACTGATACGGGTTTAAACCAACTGCCGCGGCAGCATCACTGCCACCAATGCCTTGCTGACGGACAGCGAGCCATTGCTCGCGGTCTAAGCCTTTGGTATTGGCTAAACGAATGGGGCGGTTACGCTTGGGAGATGGGTTTGTTAGGCTTTGTGGCAAACGTGCGTGTGCCGCCACATCGGGTGTGGTGTGAATCATGTTCATGATGGCTCTCTACAGTGTGTGGGTAATAAAGAAAGTGAGAAAAGCGCGGGACGTGGGCTTGGCTTGCTGACTTCAAGCCGGACAGGATTTACCGTGCGGGTAAACCCCATAGCTCTGCTGGAAAAAAGTGACTCAAGAACAACTGGATCTGCGCTTGATACTGGGCTGTACTCGGCAACTTGCCGTGGGACAGCAAGATAAATTTGCCAATAAACTCCCCGATGGCACCAATCACCACATACTCAAACACATTCGGTTGGGGCAATGGTGCACGCTGCCAATACACCTGTACGGTTGGCATTAACGGGTGGTCACGGTATTGCTCAAGGTGCTGCAACAACAACTGCAATACCTGCGTATTAAAATTGATCAGTTCATCAAACCCTTCCGACCACACCGACAGCACAGTGTGATCTTCGGGCTGATGCGGTACACGTGCGGTAATCACCCCATCGAATAAAAACGCTCCCCAAATAAACGCCACAGCCAGTGGAACCAATGGGGTATTAGAATGGGATTGAGATACAGCGGTGACGGCACACGCGCTTGAATCAACGGGTGGCTGTGATGGCTGGGGCACCACAGGGATCAGTGCAGTACTGGTGGTGTGGGTTGAAACGGGTAATGTGGATGTCATGACAAACTCCAAGGGCATAAAAAAACCCAGCACGTGGCTGGGTGGGATGATGTGAGGGATGGGTACAGGTCGGCTTAGGCTGTTTACAGGGTTGTGGGAAGGTGCCGGAAATGCTGCGCTTTGCAAACATTGATCTCAGATCTCGTTCAGCTCATTAGCTAAACTCATCTTGACTCAAGCCAATAGTTCTAACGCTTTCTCCATGGCCTTTTGTTTCACACTCGCCCCTTGCCCAAACCATGCTGAGTCCAAACGATGGTCGGTACTACGCGCTCGGCGCTCATGGTCTACAAACTCCGTCACCGCGTTTAGAAGCCCAAATGCGGTGTTCTGGGCTGAGGGTAGCCTTGACCCCCGTCCATGCCCCTCAAACAGCGTTAGCGTGCGTTTAATCGCACGCTCGTTGATGGGTGGGGCATCTTTAGCCGCATACGGATCGCTAAACACCTGCACCAAGTAGCGTTCGGCCTCTTTGGCTTTGACCTTGCGACCACTGAGCGCAGTCAGTTGGGATTTAAACATCTCCCAATCCGACAACGACAAACCCAGTTCCTTCTTGACGGCCACGGGATCAAATGTAGTGCTGTGCGGCACTTTCACCGCCCCCTGCCCTGCACCATGACCCAAGGCCACCGCTAAGGTGTTGTTGCACACTACCCGTACACTGGTCAGCTGTGCTGTCGTCGCCAGCGTCCCATCACATGCAGTGGCCAGCAGCACATAGCCGTTGGTGATATCGCCTTTGAGTGACAAGGACTGTCCCGTGCGAGCCAATGCCCACAGCTTACGACCGCCCTTCAATACCCCTGCGGTTTCAAGCTCATAACCAAACTGCTCGGTCAGGTCACGGTAAAACTCTAGGATGTCTCTGGGCTGTACCACCTTGTAGCGTTTGCTGACCACCGACATGGGTTCTAAGGTATCTGAGCGATACAACACCTTTTGGTCTTCAAAGGTGCCAAACAACTCATTGCCCGACCAATGCTGTGCCGAAAAGCGCA
>CALFYA010000205.1 GCA_937952925.1 uncultured Moraxellaceae bacterium | reverse complement strand
CATCGGCCGGGGAAGAGGGAGCGGGCGCGGCGCCGGTCTCGACGCTCGCGGCCTTATGCTTGAGCTTGTTGATCTTTAGGCGAGAGCTGGATCTCGCCAACATCAGGCCATGCAATCGCCAAGGTTGGATCATCCCACGCCACACAACACTCAGCGCTTGGTTGATAGTATTGATTGGTTTTATACAACACATCCGCCGATGGACTGAGCACCAAAAAACCATGCGCAAAACCTTCTGGAATCCACAATTGCTGTTGGTTGGCAGCCGATAAATGCACGCCGACCCAGCGCCCAAAGGTGGCGGAATCACGGCGCATATCCACCGCGACATCAAAAATCTCGCCTGCTAAACAGCGTACCAGTTTGGCTTGTGCATAGGGCGCACGCTGTGCATGCAAGCCACGCAGCACCCCATAACGAGAATGGCTATGATTGTCTTGCACAAAGGTCACCGCACGGCCAATGGCTTGATCAAAGGTGTGCTGATTAAAACTTTCCATAAAAAACCCCCGCGTATCGGCAAAGCAGCGTGGGGTCAGGATTTTGACATCGGCAATTGCGGTATCGGTGATGTGCATGTTTTATCCTTGATAACGCCTGCTGAGCATCTGCTCAAGATCAACCGACCAATCGGGCAGATCCACCGCAAACTGCTGGCGAATCTGCTCGGTGGCTAAGCGCGAATTGAGCGGGCGACGCGCTGCCGTAGGGTAATCAACGCTTGCAATCGGCTTGAGCTGTGCAACACCACAGCGCAGTGGTTCATATGCTGCGGCAATTTTGAGTACTCGCTGGGCAATCCCATACCATGAAGTCTGACCTGCCACACTCAAGTGATACAGACGCACTCGCGCCGGTGTCGGTGCTTCTGCCCACCATGTACTCAAGATCGACACGGTATTTTGCGCAATTCGCTCGGCATGATTGGGTGCACCGATTTGATCAGCCACCACCGACAGCCCGTCACGCTGACGCGCCAACTGCAAGATCGTATTGATAAAATTACGCCCTTGATCGGCATATACCCAACAGGTACGCAGAATGAACGCATCACCACCCGCTTGCACAATCGCTTGCTCAGCGGCAAGTTTGGTGTGCCCGTACACATTGACCGGCGCAGTCGCATCGGTTTCTGGGTAGGCCGTATCCATCGGTCGCGTACCATCAAATACATAATCAGTAGAGTAATGCAGCAAACGGGCATGATGTGCTGCTGCCCAATTTGCCAGTTGCTTGACCGCCATATGATTGATCTGGTTGGCCAGTGTAGGCTCTTGTTCGGCTTGATCGACGGCGGTATAAGCGGCGGCATTGATGATCAAGGTCGGCTGATGCTGATCAAGCCATGTTTGCATCTGGATGGGATGGCTCAAATCAAACTCAGCACGCGTTGGACAATACAGCTGATTAGCCACAGACAGCCACGGCGTGAGTTGTCGTCGGAGTGCTTGACCAATTTGGCCGCTTGCACCGGTCAATAAAATACGTTGCATCACGGCTCTGTCGTTGGTGAAGGTTGCTCAGCACGCCGCGCCCACACTTCTTGCAGCCACGGATACACATCTGGATGCGTATGCTTGGTGGTATGGGGACATTCAAACAGTGGCTCAATGTCTTGGGCAATCTTTTTGCCGAGTACCACGCCCCATTGATCAAACGAATTGACCCCCAAAATCCGCCCTTGGATATAGGTTTTATGCTCATACAGCGCAATCAACATGCCCAAATAATACGGCGTGAGTGCAGGCAATAAAATCAGCGATGATGGCTGCTGCCCTTGACAGACCAGTTGCTGATTATGGCTTGGCGCGGCATCCACATCGGCTTGGTCGCCATAATCGAGTGCCAAAATCTGGGCAAAACAATTGGCCAGCAACTTGTTGGCGTGTTGTTTGGCATGCGGTTCGCTGTGGGCAATTGCAATAAAATCAGAGGCGATTTTCCATGTTCCTTGATGCAGCAGTTGGAAATACGAATGCTGCGCGTCCGATCCCACCCCGCCAAACACTACCGTCGCCGTGGGCATGGCAACTGGTTCGCCGCGCTGAGTCACACGCTTGCCGTTGGATTCCATTTCAAGTTGTTGTAAATAACTGGCGAAGCTACGCAGCCGATAGCTATAGGCCACCACCGACAACGCGACCGTGTGGCGGTGATGAATATTATACAAACCAGCCAAAGCCATCATCACCGGCATATTGTGCGCTGCGGGGGTGTGCTGCACATGTTGATCCATCATCCATGCGCCATGTCGCAGTTGCTCAAATTGCTCAACACCAATCGCCATTGCGATGGGTAAGCCAATCGCAGACCACAACGAAAAGCGCCCTCCCACCCAATCCCATAGTGGGAAAATCGCATGGTCAGCAACACCCAACTGCTGCGCCGCTTCGGGTTTGGCCGTCAACACCAACAAATGATGTTGACGGATCAACGCCTGATCTAAATCAAGCTGAGTCTGTAGCCACTGCAAGCCTGTTTGTAAATTTTGTAGCGGCTCAGAGGTGGTGAGCGATTTGCTGGCCAGTACAAACAAGGTGCGGGCGGGATCAACTTGATGCAAGACATCTTCAAGCTCGACCCAATCACCACCGGTGACAATATGCACCCGCACCGATTTGACCGCCAAAGGAGCCAGCGCTTCGAGCACCACACGCGGGCCTAGACCAGATCCCCCCACGCCAATATGCACAATATCGCGGATCGGCTGTCCGGTTGCACCATGCACCTGTCCGGCATGTAGCCGCCGACAAAAATCGGCCATTTTTGTGTGCACTTGTTGCACCATTGGCAACACATTGACCCCATTAAACGCATAGTGCTCATGGGGTTTGGCACGTAAGGCCAGATGCAGCGCAGCACGCTGTTCGGAGCAATTGATAATGGTGCCTTGCTTTAAATCAGCCAGCCACTGATCCAATTGATCAAGTGCATAGTGTTGAGCCAACACCTCAAAGGCCGGTAGATGCTGATGGGTCAAATCGAGCAATAGACCATCGAGACGAAACCACAACCGTGCGTCTGTGGTTGGCTCTGCTGTGGGGTTCAACGACATGAAACGCTCAATCAACAATCAGCCGTGTAGTATGCAATAAGCATCACCGACAGGCAAAGTTAGCTGCCCAAGTGACGATCAATTAACGCCAAGACCTGATCTTCAGGCAGCTCCGCCAACGCTTGTACGGCAACGCGAATCACATCCGAGCGCGACACTCGTCGCTGACGATGCAGCAAGGACAACTGATCCACTTGCTCACTCACATCTGTGCTTAAGCTAAACAAATACGATTGGCGGTTTTTGACCCGCGCTCGCCCGACAGCAGTTGGCTGCGGATTAGCCCGCGCCTCTGCCCCTGCAATAAACGACTCCGCGAGGGCATCGCTGTTTTTTTTGCTGCCACGGCCTTTTAAATCACCAAATCCCATGGTCATACTCCCAAAAATTCGCGGGCAATCTCTTGGATCTCCGCCTTGGCTTTTTCGTCTGCTTGGGTATCGAGTACCGATAAGCCATTTTCATCGGCATCATCATAAATATTGCGCTGCATGGTAATGGCATTGAGCGCTTCGATTCCAAAGGCGTTGCACACCGCTTTGGATTCCAAAACCCGATTGGCTTGGCTGGGCAAGGTGGGACATTGGGTAATAATCGCGCGGGCTTTGAGCGCGGGGTTGATCGCTTGCGCTTGATCGAGTAGCACCGCCGCATGCTCTAGCGTTTTGAGGTCGCGACGCTTGGGACGAAACGGCAACAACATATGGGTCGCCACAATCATCGCAGAGCGCAGCGCCGCCGAATCTTGCCCACCCGCATCAATCAACACATCTTGGTAACGACTGGCAAAATCACGGATCGGCTCATGGATTTTGCCGGTCAGTTTGGCATAGGGCAGTTTTTTGAGGGTCGGATTATTGCTACGCTGTTCTGCCCAATCGGCTGAGGTGGCTTGTGGGTCGGCGTCGATCAATAGCACATCACGGCCTTGTTGTTGCAAGTACACCGCCAAATTTTGGGCAAGGCAGCTTTTGCCTGAACCGCCTTTTTCACCACCAATTAAAATAATCATGTGCTGTCCTTGTTGCATCGACGCGAAAAATATAATCCATATATGAAATATGTCAAATATATTTTATCTATATTATATTTTTTATATAAAAACCAGCATGGGATACATGCTGGTCAATCTCATGATTGATTATGAGTGAGCGGTTTGATGCCCATCATCATCTTGCCACAATTGATGCTGATCCAGACGCAAACGGCTGTAGGTTTCCAGCAATTGCTGCTCCATCTCATCGAGTCGCTGTTGGGCTTGAATCAATTGACGCGCACTGATCAACCAATCGTTGAGACTGATCTCACCGAGTTGATAGGCACGGTATAAGAGTTGCTGCTGTTGCTCACTCATCAGCAACAACTGCTTTGCTTGGCCGCGAGCCAGCCAAGCATGCTTGAGCTGCTCAATCCGTGCGGTGGCTTCTTGCTGCAATTGACGGCGTAGCAACTGGGTTTGAATCTGGGCTTGGGTCAGCTCCGCTTGGGCAACCGCTTGCTCTGCCCGATGCGCTGGCGACGCTAAGGGCAGACTCAAACCGATACTGATCAGATGCTCTTGCCCGCGCTGTTCGCGACTATAGCCCAGACTCACACTTGGATCTGGACGAGACTCCAACGCTAAACGTAGACGCTGCTGCTCAAGGGTTTGCTCAGACAAGCTTGCCAATTGCAGCTCATGGTCTTGCGCCGCAATGTGCTCGAGCAGAGCCGTATGATCAGATGATGCCAACAATACCGACACTTGCTGCTCTAGGGCGGCTGAGAGCACCGGATGGGGCAATGTTGCTGGCAGTTCACCTTGATAATAACGACTCAGGCGCAGTTGCTGTTGTGTCAGTTCGGCTTGTTGACGCTGCTGTTCAAGCGCTTGCTGTTGAATTTCGGCTTGGATCAACATCAATTCTAGGCGTGCAGCATCACCCGCTTGAATGCGCTTTTGGACGCTATCGGCTTGTTTTTGCAATAAGGCTTGGTATTGCGCGATCCGGCGGCCTTGCTGTGCCCGTTTGACCAACAACCACCAATCTTCCAGCAGACCGATACTGATGCGGTGCGATGTTTCACCAGCAAGCCGATCAGCATACTGTATCTGGCGATTGGCAATCGACTCATCTGCACGCTGTTTGTTGGGCAAGCGTAAGCGTTTTTCGGCGCCCAGCTGTTGCTCAAATGAGGAGCTACCCGACAGTTGACGGAGTTGTACACCGCTTTTGAGCACCCATGCGGCACTCCCCACGCGCTGCTGTGCTGCTTTGCCAGACCAAATGGCTTGGTGTTGCGCAGTGAGTTGCTGTTCGGGATGCATCTGTAAGGTCTGTGCAACCGCGCCCAACAGTGCCGCGCCAGCACAGCCATACACGAGATTTGAGTGCGCCAATGACCAGCGCAGCACCCGTTGATACGCATGCTCCAAATGACGCACCAACCACGGATGCTCGCCGCCATGCGGTTTTAATAAAAACGAGGCCAACACCGGAATCACCGTCAACGACAGCAGCAACGACACCGACAAGGCAAACACAATGGTCAATGCAACCGGTGCAAACAACTTGCCTTCCAGCCCTTGCAGCGACAACAGCAGCAGTAGAATCAACACCAACACAATCGCTTCGGTGAGCGATTGTTGTACGGTGTGGATCGCCCGATTGACCAAATCGCCGCGATCATAAAACGGCTTGACCGTCACGCCATCGGGCAATGTCGTTTGGATTTTTTCCAAAGCTTGACGCACATCGGCCACCACCTGACGGGCATTGGCACCGCGCAATCCCAACACAATCCCTTCGACCGTTTCGCCTTGACCGTCTTGGGTGACTGCACCATAACGACTGAGACTACCGATCTGAGTGGTCGCCACATCAGACACATACACCGGTATGCCTTGCTGCTGAGTGACCAAGATCTGATTGAGATCCTCTAGGGTCTGTTGACGTTT
>CALFYA010000204.1 GCA_937952925.1 uncultured Moraxellaceae bacterium | reverse complement strand
AGCTATCCAGTTGAAGTGCGTTATCGCCCGATTTGTGATTTGGCAGTGGCGGGTAGTGACGACGATAGCTTTGATGACTTTGAAGAAGATCTGCCGCGTGCTGTGGTGGCAGCGGTGGAAGAATGCTATCAAGATGCCGAGGCCAAAGGTCATCCACAACTCGCGGATATTTTGGTGTTTGCCAGCACCGAGCAAGAAATCCGCGAGCTACAAGAAGCCCTACAAAAATTTGGCCCCAAACACACTGAAGTGTTACCGCTGTATGCGCGTTTGGCCTTGTCTGAGCAGCAAAAAATTTTTAGCCCCAGTGGCAAAGGTCGGCGGATCATTATTGCCACCAACGTCGCCGAAACCGCACTGACCGTGCCGAATATCCGCTATGTGATCGACCCTGGTTTTGCGCGGATGTCGCGCTATTCGTATCGTTCGCGGGTACAGCGCTTGCCGATTGAAGCGATTAGCCAAGCGGCCGCCAATCAGCGTAAAGGCCGCTGCGGACGGATTGCTGCAGGGGTCTGTATTCGCTTGTATAGCGAAGAAGACTTTTTGGGACGTCCTGAGTTTACTGAGCCTGAAATCCGCCGTACCAATTTGGCTTCGGTCATTTTGCAGATGGAAAATTTGGGACTCGGTCATGTCGAAGATTTTGATTTTATCGAGCCGCCCGATCATCGCTTGGTCAATGATGGCAAAAAGCTGTTGGTTGAACTCGGTGCATTGGTCGAAGGCAAAAGTGGCCTGACCAAAATCGGTCAACAAATGGCCAAAATGCCGATAGATCCGCGCTTGTCCCGCATGATTTTGGGCGGTGCGCATTTTGGCGTGTTGCAAGAAGCCTTGATCATCGTCAGTGCGCTATCGGTACAAGATCCGCGTGAGCGCCCTGCCGACAAGCAAACCCAAGCCGATCAAAAGCATGCACTGTTTAAAGAAAAAGACTCCGACTTTTTGTTTTATCTCAAGCTGTGGCAAACGCTGGCTGAGCAAAAAGGCAGCATGACCGAAAATCAACGGCGCAACTTTGCCCGTCAGCATTTTTTGAGTTGGCTGCGCCTGCGCGAATGGCGACAAACTTATCAGCAACTGCATGAGCTGGCGCAGCAACTCAATTTGTCCTTCAACGATCAACCCGCCAACTATGAAAATCTGCATCGGGCGTTGCTGTCTGGGCTATTGTCCTTCGTGGCGCAAAAAACCGATGAAAAAGGCGAGTATCTGGCGGTGCGTCAGCAGAAAACCAAAATCTTCCCCGCAAGTACCTTACACCGACAAAACACCCCGTGGGTGATGGCGTTTGAAGTGGTGGAAACCTCGCAAGTGTATATGCGCACGCTAGCGAAGATCGAACCCGAATGGGTGATTAGCGCGGCGCGTGGCTTGCTCAAATATCACTATTTTGAGCCGCATTGGGCGAAAAAATCAGGACAGGTCAACGCCTATGCGCAGATCTCGTTGTTTGGGTTGATTTTGCTGCCCCGTCAGTTGTGCAACTACGAAAAAATTGATCAAGCCGAAGCGCATCAAATTTTCTTGCGCGATGCACTGACTACTGGTGAGCTAGGCATCCAACCGGCCTTTCTCAAGCACAATCTGGATATGATTGAAAACGTGCAGCGCATCGAAGACAAAATGCGCCGCCGTGATTTGCTGGTGGACGACGAAACGCT
>CALFYA010000203.1 GCA_937952925.1 uncultured Moraxellaceae bacterium | reverse complement strand
CGAGCGGATACTGACGTGAGTAAATCACATCAATCTGGTGGTATTGCGGGAAGCCGTGCACCGACAGCTCACACAGGCTGTGATTGCTGTAGCGTTCAACCAACCAGCGTGGTAACACTGCCCAGCCTGTACCGAGCATGGTCATTTCAAGCAGCATCATGTAGCTGGGTGCGTACCATGCTAGAGGTTGTGCACGCTGTTGCTCAGGCCGCTGCGGTGTGAGTATCAAGGCGCGGTGTGTGCTCAGTTCGGCACGCGTGAGGGGCTGGGTGTGTTGGGCGAGAGGATGCTGTTGGCTGACATACACCGAGACATCCGATGGCTCTTGCAGGGTGTGTGCGCTCATCGCGGGCGGGTAATACGGTTGCTGATTAATCAAGCCCAGCTGCGCCTGCCCACAATCTACCAACTCAATCAAATGCTGTTCTTCTGCAATTTGGCAATGCAGCGCTAAGCTTGGGAAGCGTGTTGCAAAACGCCGCATCACGCCTTCAAACACATCGGATTGATAGGTATCAGATAGCACCAAACTCAAGGATGCTTCTAAGCCTGCACCCAATTGTTGAGCGGTCTGGGCGACCTGTACGTGTGCTTGCAACAGCAGATCAACTTGCTGCAACAATACTTGACCGGCAGGGGTCAAGCGAGGCTTATGGCCGTGACGGTCGAATAATTGCACATTCAGATCAATCTCAAGTTGGGCAATCGCCATACTGATGGTCGATTGACGTTTGCCCAAACGGCGAGCTGCCGCAGAAAACGAACCCAGATGAGCCGCTTGAGCAAAGGCATGTAGTGCATCGGTGGAGTAGGTCATCTCAATGTATCAATTTAGTTGATAGAGATTAATTTTATCTATCGAAAAATATGTTGCAAGCTTGATCGTCAATATTGATCGAGGATGGGTGTATGAACACCGCGATGAGTCTCAAAGCACGCTATGTGCATGCCATCAGTTTTGAGGTGGGGGCAGTCTTGCTGTGTACCCCGTTGATTGGGTGGCTGTTTGGCTTGTCGTTGGCACATACCGGTGTGCTAGCCGTGGCAATGTCGTTGATTGCGCTCTTGTGGAATGTGGTGTTTAACGCGGCATTTGATCGGTATTTGCAAAAGACCGGTCGATCCAAAACACTCGGCGTGCGTGTCGTGCATACCTTGCTGTTTGAAGGGGGTTTGGTGCTATTGCTCGTGCCAGTCTCGGCGTGGTGGCTGTCGATTGGGTTGTGGCAAGCACTACTGCTGGATATGGTGATTCTGCTGTTCTTTGTTCCGTATACCTTTTGTTTTAATTGGAGTTTTGATGCGTTGTATGGGTGGTGGCGGTCACTACATTCGTCATCATATCATTAACACACGACGTTGCTTTCCCTCACCTCTTTGTATAGCACCACTGCTCAAGGTGAGGGATATCCACATCAAACTTTATGATCACCGTGCTTAGGGTCTGTTGACATTTCATGCGTGAGCCGCGTTGCTAGGCAAAATCGTGCCAGACAAGGCGGAACATGCAGCCAAGGGTCACTCCCTTGGCAAATGTGACAACGAGGGCTGGTGCGATTTTGCCAGCAACCCGATGGGACATGACGATTTTTTGCCGCTACTGCGTTGCATCTTGCTTGCTTAGCGTGACTAAGCCGCACAAGCTGCGCCTTGTATCGTCTAAAAAA
>CALFYA010000202.1 GCA_937952925.1 uncultured Moraxellaceae bacterium | reverse complement strand
AAAGCAGCGCTACAGATCAAGTTTGAAGTGTCATTGATGGAGCGTGACTCGCAGGCTAACGAAACAGTATTAAAGAAAATACAGCTGATTTGGAGTTACACACCGAGTCATATCGGTCTGTCACTCGCAGATGATCTAGGGCGGCTACTTGAAAAGGGTGGGGTCGCTTGTACTCAGGTCTACCGTCGTGTTGTCAGCAAAAAAGGGGGAGTACAGAGTGTTTCCCTCGATGATGTCAGTACCCTAGAAGCAACATTTTCGAGTGATTCTGGCTCGCTTGTCCCATCTGCTAGCAAGCTGACTAGTCTACGTGCCGAGATTAGACGTCGCACAGATGACCTGCGCAACAAAGGCTGGCTCAGTGAGGAACAGCACAAGGATATCAGAGCAGCGTGGAAAACATTTGAGGATAGCTACGCACAGGGATTGCTTGATTTTCAAAAGGTTGGACTACATGTACCAAGCGTGCTTCAGCAGTCAGACGCTTATGCGCAGTTGCTTGATGTACTACTGACCCATGCCAGAACTGATGTATGCCGTGCCGAGCTCGTGGCTGAAGTGCTATCAGTGGGTACGGTGCAAGTCGTGGGGGATCAGCCGACCTTGATTATTCCACCATGGCATCCTGAACGTCTGAAAGCACTTGCGGTGAAAACACAGCGTACCTGCGCTTTGTTGACGCACTTACTCAACGCTGAGAGCGTCAAATTTGGTGATCGGGATATTTTCTTTAAAGAGTTTTTTGAAGAGCTTAGCCACTCATTTTATCCAGAAGTGGCGATGGCCAAGCAAGCCAATAATACACCTGCGCTCGTTACAGTGACCAGTACGGTAAACGGCTATAGCCTACTTGAGTCGCCTGTTAAGGCAGGTGAGTCTAGCCTAAGTGACACCTCGCCTTTGCTTGCTGCCAAGCAGGTGCGCGAATTGATTGAGCGTTATGTAGGGTTACAGCCACATAAACTAAAAAATTTGAATGTGTTGCTGTATAACACCGATGCAGCCGATTTGCCCCTTGCTGTGGTTAAAGAGCTATCGGGTTTGTACAGCAGCGACAACACCGAAATGCAGTGTAGTTTGTCAGTCAGACATACCGACGCCAAAAGCCTATCTTCGATCTATGCAGAACTCGTCAATAAATCTGCCGATGATGTCGATCTACCCTTGGTGAGTGAGATTTCCGACAACTTTATTTCTAAGCTGCGTGTGGGCGTTTCACAATCAAGTCATGATACGCATGGCAAGCAGATCGACTTTAAGCCGTTTGATATTGCGTTCTTGCATGATGTGGTCTCGCGAACAGCCACGATTGAGTGGATTTCTGTGCCTTGGAGCGATGAGAGACCGAGCCTTGAACACGCACCGTCGCGTTGGTCATATCGCAAGGTTGCTGGTGAAGGTGATCTCAAATCCACCACCTTTTTAACCTGCCCGTGGCAAACCTCAACGGGCTGGAGCTATTTGGCTGCGGTTGCTGCATTAGATCGCAAAGACGCTGTGACCAAGGAAAATCGACTGATCCCCACAAGACAGATCTCACTACAGCATCCCGTTTTAGCTGAGATTATGGATGACGCGCATCAGCAAGCAGAATGGGTTGCCACCTATGATGAATTGCTGGATAAAAAACAATTGCAACATCGGGATATTACCGTTGTGCGTTATCGTCGCGACTCGACCAATGGTCGCAATATGATCGTGAGTTCAACCGCAGATTTACGCTTGCTTGGTGGGCTGACCCGTCGTCGTTTATCAGAGCTAAGTTTGCCATTTGATCCGCATGTGTTAGATCAGATCACGGAGCGCATCAAAAAAGACGCATTGTCTATCTCTGGCCAGATCGTTCTCCGTGCCGCTCGCCGAGGCATTTCTGCGGGCGAAATGTTGGGTTTAGTCCTGAGTCGCTATTTGATTGCAGATGAGCTCAGTGTGATTAAC
>CALFYA010000201.1 GCA_937952925.1 uncultured Moraxellaceae bacterium | reverse complement strand
GGGATGCCTATTTTTACCAGTTTTGTAAGAGGTTGCCTTAACTGACTGGCATTACGCCTTGTGCGGTCTTTTTTTGGTCTATGGAGATGATCGCGTGAAACCTTGGCTGATCTCTACGGTGTTATTGATCTTGACGCTCTTAATCAGCGCAATCATCACCAGCTATCTCTTGATTTATCAACCGATTGCTCAGCCTATTCATGTCTATCGCGACCAAGGCGCAGTAACTTTTCAGCATCTATCGGCATCCCACGATTTGGTGTGCTTGTTACAAGCCAATCAACACCTGATCAGACGTTATGCTTGGCAGCAGTATGTATTGCAGTCAACCGCGCTCAACTCCTTGGCCTCACAAAGCCAAGCTCATGTGTATCGCCCGATCCAAATCGGCTGGCTCAATACCCTGTGGCAAGATCAAGACTTTGTTTATCTGTGGCTGCGTTGTACCAACGGTCAATGCTCGCAGCATACCCCACTGTTCGCTCAACCTGTCGATCAACTCACGCTGAATCAATTTGCACAATTAATTGCGTTTGAGCATGCACCAACGCGCTATCACAATGATCATGCGGCATGGCAACAACGTACCCAGCGACTGATTGATTTGAGTCAAACTTGCCGTTTTGAAACCATGACGTTGCACGATCATGATGATCCAAACGGAAGACAGCGCTGATAAGCCTCACAGTCCAAGCCTTGCACACGCCTGACAAAATAATCTTGTACGATCTGTGCTTGCTGCTCCATTCCGTACTGCAAAAATGGCCTGCTTAATTGCGCGTCATAGTGATAGCGACGATTGAACGCGGCACGCAGCGCCACCGCTCGCCCCTGCTGATACTGCCATACATGGGTCAGTTCATGGATCAGCCAGCTCTGCTGCTGTATCGACGCCTGTGAGAAGTCATCCACCCAATCGCTTGGGTGAAAGTACACCATGCCATTGGGACTCATCGCATAACCCCGCCACATCCGCGTGGCGGCAATCAGATGAATCTGGGTCAGATCAAGGTGATTTGCAAACACCGATTGAGCCAGTGCACACTCGCCTTGGGTGAGCACACGGGTATGGGTTGCCCCCAATATCCACGACCAATTCATAAAAAAAACCGTTTGGCATGATCAGATGTGCAGAAAAAGCGATCTCGTTGCATCACCCCCTTGTCTTCACGCGCAAGAATGCCGCAATATTCACAAGCCTTCATTTCGACCGGTTTGGGCGGGTCGGGCAATCTGGGATACATCAGGTGCCAAAAGAAGCGCAACAGATAGACCACGATAACGGTGATGATCAGCAATTTTAACATGGAGATATTCCCAATTTAGGGGACTCGACCTGTCCAAGCCGCCCCACCTGCTATATAGTGCGTCGCTATGTAATCGTCTACCCCTATCAGGGTACTGTAACGGAATTCAGAGATTCATGAATGATTTGACCCTTGCTTTAGCGCAATCGACCTTTCGCGTCGGAGACCTGATGGGCAATGCCCGTCGGATGGTGCGTCTAGCTGAGCAAGCTCGTGACCGTGGCGCACAAATCATTGTGTTTCCAGAGCTTGCCCTGACCGGCTATCCCCCAGAAGATTTATTATTACGTCCTAACTTACAATCTCGCGTCCAGCAAGCGATGCAATTGATCCGTGCCGTGCAAGGGATTGTGATGATTGTGGGCTATCCGCATGCCGATCATCAGCGCCGATTCAACTCGGCGGCGGTGATCTACAACGGACAACAACGCGGTTTTTATCACAAACAATGCCTGCCCAATTATGGCGTGTTTGATGAACAGCGTTATTTCCAAGCGGGTCGTAACCATGTCATGTTTGATTTTCAAGGTCGTAAAATCGGCCTGTTGATCTGCGAAGACCTGTGGCAAAAAGCCCCGATTCAGCAATTGGCTGAGCAGGGTGCTGAGCTGGTGCTCGCCATCAACGCCTCGCCATTTGAGATTGGCAAACATCAGCAGCGTCGTACCTTGCTGCAAAAACGCGCCCAAGCGCATCAACTGCCGATTGCGTATGTCAATGTGGTGGGTGGTCAAGATGATTTGGTGTTTGATGGTGGCTCGCTGGCAGTCAACCCTGATGGGCAAGTTGCGGTCGATGCTCCACGTTTTAGCGAACAGTTGACCTTTGTCAAATTGGGCGCAGACAACAGCTTTGAAGCACAGCCCATCGCTGAAGAACTGTCCCCCCATGCCGAAACCTATCAGGCGCTGGTGTGTGCGGTACGCGATTACGTCAATCACTCAGGCTTTTCGGGTGTGGTGTTGGGCTTGTCTGGCGGGATTGACTCTGCCCTCACCCTTGCGATTGCCGTCGATGCGCTCGGCCCTGAGCGGGTCAATGCGGTGATGATGCCGTATCAGTACACCGCTGCCATCAGCGTGGAAGATGCCGAAGCGCAAGCACGTCGCTTGGGCGTATCGTTTAATGTCAGTGAAATTCATGGCATTGTGCACAGCTTCCAACAGATCCTTTCCCCCTACTTTGGCAATCGCCCTGTCGATGCCACCGAAGAAAATATCCAAGCGCGGGCGCGTGGCACCTTACTGATGGCACTGTCCAATAAGTTTGGCTTGCTGGTGCTGACCACCGGCAACAAATCCGAAGTGGCGGTCGGTTATTGCACACTGTACGGCGATATGGCTGGTGGCTTTGACGTGCTCAAAGACGTGTACAAAACCCAAGTGTTTGAGCTGGCACGCTATCGCAACTCGCTAGAGCCACAGCCGGTCATTCCAGAGCGCGTCATCACCCGTCCACCGTCTGCCGAACTGCGCCCCGACCAAAAAGACCAAGACTCGCTGCCGCCTTACGAAGTACTTGATGCCATTTTGTATGGCTATCTGGAAAAAGACCTCAGTATGGACATGCTGGTCGCGCAAGGTTTTGAGGCCGAAATGGTGCACAAGGTGATTAGCCTTGTCGATCGCAATGAGTACAAACGCCGGCAAGCCCCGATTGGCCCACGCATCAGTAGCCGTGCCTTTGGTCGTGAACGCCGTTATCCTTTGGTCAATAGCTGGACGA
>CALFYA010000200.1 GCA_937952925.1 uncultured Moraxellaceae bacterium | reverse complement strand
ACGAGATAACGTGATGTGACTGGAGTTCAGACGTGTGCTCTTCCGATCTGCCATCAAAGAAGCTGAAATTAGCAAATCGCTCAATCTGCAAACCAGCCAAATTGAAGCCGACCGCAAAACCAAAGTGCAGCAGGCCATGCAGCACAAAGAAATTGAGATCGCCAATCAAGACGCCAAGATTGCCATCTCCAACAAATCACGCGAGCAATCCGAAGCCGATGCAGCGGCCAACCAAGCGCTTGCTGAAGCGGTCAAAGCAGAAGAACTGGTCAAAACCGCACGTGATGTGGCCGTTGCCGAACGCGATAAACAAATTCAGTTGATTGATGCTGCAAAAATCGCCGAACAGCAAGCGCTGGCAATCCGCTTGGCCGCACAAGCCGAACGCGATGCGGCCATCGACAAAGCCGAAGCGATTAAGCTGACCGCCGATGCCGATAAAGCCGCCGCCCTTGCCCGTGCGGAGGGTGAACGTGCGCTCAATGAAGCGCTCAACATGCTCTCTGCGGCACAAATTGACCTCAAGGTACGCACCAAGCTGCTTGAGCAGCTGCCCGCGATTTTGGCCGAAGCCGTCAAACCGATGGAGAAGATCGACTCGATCCGGATGTTCCATGTCACTGGCATGCCGCATCAGATGGGTCAAGGCAGCACGATTGAAGGGCAAGCCACATCGAGCAGTTTGCCCGACCAAGTGGTCAACTCTGCCCTCAATTATCAAATTGCCAAACCCCTGATTGATTCGATTATGAAAGATGCAGGATTGGGCAATACCGGTCTGTCTGGCATCGCCGAGCAACTCGCCGCACTCAATACTTCTGCTCATCACCATGAGCCTGTTGCTGCCCCTGCAAACCCATCCGACACCGTCTAATCATTATTTTTTTTTTATAGATGGATCACAAATCGCCCTGTTGCACCCCAACAGGGCGATTTTTTATTCACACCTATTAATTTCGTTAATGTAGATTAATAAAGCAAACATGTATTTTTGACATAATAAAAATGATTAATATCTCCTAAAATCGTTTTATTCGATTATCCAAATCATGTATGCAAGATGACTCTTTATGTTAAATCACTCCATCATAATAAACGCAACCATCAATACAAACAAAAACACCTACATGATGTAGGTGTTTTGATAGGATGATCATATTATGATCATGATCTGTTGGTATCAAACAACGCCGCCACAAATGATTTGGCCGAAAATGGACGTAAGTCGTCGATCTTCTCACCCACGCCAATAAACCGAATCGGCACATGGGTACGGCTTGCAATATTAAACAACACTCCACCTTTGGCCGTGCCATCGAGTTTGGTGATGGTCAATCCGGTCAACCCCACCGCAGCATCGAACTCTTGGACTTGATTAATCGCGTTTTGACCTGTACCGGCATCGACGACGAGCATGATTTCATGGGGTGCGGTGCCGTCGATTTTCTGCATGACACGTTTTACTTTTTTCAATTCTTCCATAAGGTTACTCTTGTTGTGCAAGCGCCCTGCGGTATCGGCAATCAACACATCAATCCCCTTAGCACGCGCACTTTCAAATGCATCGAAGATCACCGACGCACTGTCTGCGCCATGTCCTTGAGCCACCACAGGAATATTGTTGCGCTCCCCCCAGATTTGCAGCTGTTCTGTGGCAGCGGCACGGAAGGTATCCCCCGCTGCGAGCATCACACTCTTGCCTTCACCCTGTAAACGCTTGGCCAGCTTGCCAATCGTGGTGGTTTTGCCCACCCCATTGACGCCTACCATCAAGATCACACAGGGGCGTTTGTTGGGATCAATGATCAATGGTTTGACGCGTGGGGCAAGCAACTGCACCAACTCTTCTTGCAGCGCTTTATACAAGGCCGTCGAATAAATCAGCTCTTTTCGTGCAGTTCGTTCGGTCAAATTCTGAATAATCGTTTTGGTGGCTTCTACGCCAATATCGGCTACCAATAACTGAGTTTCTACTTCTTCGAGTAACTCATCGTCAATTTCTTTACCGCCGATCAGAATATTAACCATTCCATCAGCCAAATTCTTGCTACTTTTTGATAATCCGTGTTTCATACGGGAAAACCAGCTTGAATGATCTGCTGCATCTACCGTGACCTTATTTTCGGCATCGGTTGTTTCTGGCAGATTCGTCCCGTTCTCTGGTTTTACGGTCGCTGCAATATCGGGCTGCTGAGCAAATTGTTCGAGCACTCGCGGTGTTTCAATAATCGGAACATCAACCACAGGCAGACTAGGCAACGTGACATCGTCCTCACCGACACTCGGATCAACCCAAAATCGGTTTTCGTTGGTTTGGTTTTGCATGATGTGTGCCCTTGAATGGTGTGGTTTTGCAAGGCCGTTATGCTACCACAGCAGATGTGTTGTTCAGCATGCCCAGTGAGACTGCCACGAGTGCTGGGGTGTCAGATGC
>CALFYA010000199.1 GCA_937952925.1 uncultured Moraxellaceae bacterium | reverse complement strand
GGGGCAAAAGCACCTCACCCCAGCCCTCTCCTTAAAAAGGAGAGGGAGTAAGAGCCAGAGCCTTGCTGCGCAATATAGGGATGGAGCGTATACTCACCGCAGATTTCTGCAAGACGTCTGATCCATGACTGCATCTGTCCCTGAGTCCCGCCTAGCGGGATTTTATTTTATGTATTTTGCGCTGATTGGCGCGTTTATGCCGTATTGGAACTTGTATCTTGAGCAGCAGGGTCTAGACAAATCACAGATAGGTTGGTTGGCCTCGATCACCGTGATTACACGGATTTTAGCGCCGAGCGTATGGGGCTATTTGGCGGATCGAACAGGCACACGGATGCGTTGGGTACGGATTGGTACATGGGCGCAGTGTTTGGCGTGGCTGGCAATTTTTTGGATTCCCAAAGAATTTCAAACCATTGCTATTGTCTTGTTTGTTTTTAGTTTTTTTCAACATGCGATTTTGGCGCAATTTGAAGCCGTCACTTTGTTTTGGCTCGGCGCTCAGCGTGAGCGTTATGGTCAAATCCGGTTGTGGGGATCAATTGGCTTTATTGTGGCAGTGGCTGGATTGGGCTGGATCTTTGATTGGGTCAGTGTCAACACGCTACCGCTGTGGATGATTGGGTTAGCAGGATTGACGTTAGCGATGGGATTGGCGATTGCTGAGCCACCGGTGATTCCAACCCCCAAGCAACAGCAGCAACCGATTTGGCAGGTGCTCTGGCGTCCACAAGTCCGGACATTTTTTGCTTTAGAGTTTTTGTTGCTGTTGTCGCACGCGCCATTTTATAGCTTCTATTCCAACTATCTGGCTGAGCACCACTACAGCACCAGCACGATTGGCGTGTTGTGGGGGGTGGGTGTACTGGCTGAAGTATTGATGTTTACCCAAAGCCAAAGGATTTTAAGTCGTTATCCGCATGCACAGTCGTTGATCGTGTTGTGTTTGGGAGCGACCGCACTGCGTTGGGGATTGGTTGCACTGTTTCCACAGCTGCTGGCGGTGCAGGTGTTGGCACAATGTATTCATGCGCTCAGTTTTGCATTATTTCAAAGTGTCGCCATGCGATTGATCTTTGAAAACTTTGCCAGTGAGCAGCAGGGGCGTGGGCAAGCCACCTTTAGTATGGTGTGGGGCATGGGCGTGGCTTTGGGATCGATGGTGGCAGGGCAATACTGGGATGTCTGGTCTGGCAGTACGATTTTTATGTTGGCTGCCTTAACGGTGAGTGTGGCGACACTTTGGGCAATCTTGGCGTGGCCGCATGCAAAAGTACCAAATCCCTCTTGACGCATGACAGACAGCCAAGCACTCTTTGAAATGTATTGTCAGGATGATCTGCGGAAAGATGATTGATATGAAAAAAGTGTTGGCTAGTTTATTGGTCTGTGCCTTGGCAAATGTGACGCACGCAACCGAACAAACCCCTGAACCTGATGTGATCGTGGTGAAAAATCGTCCTTTGATTGCGGGGTTGTGGGCGATGCCGATCCCCAATAAATCGTGTATCGAATACTATAATTTTATGGAAGATGGGCGTTTTTTGATTAAAAGTGCGCGTGAGTGGACAACGGGCACCTATGAATATGTGCTGCCTGCGCTTGGTGATACCACTTTGCCACTCCTGACCATGACCATCCGCTACGACAACAACGAAGTCGATTGCTCTGGCAATCAGGTGAATCAAAGCAATGAAGTGCAGCGGCAATTTATTCGCTGGGATCAGAAAAAACGTCAAATTGAATTTTGTGGTACACCCGAAGGCGAAGAGTGTCTGTTGGCGCTCAAGCGGGTATTGCCTTAACGCCAACAGATCTTCCGTTTAGGCCGACTTTTTCTCGTCGGTTTTTTCAATTTTTTTCAGCAGGGTTTTCTCAAGGTAGTGAATATCCATCGCTTGTTGGCAAAACTTGGCATCGGTCAAAATCAAATCCCGATGGAGGGGAATATTGGTTTTGATCCCCACAATCAAGGTTTCATCAAGCGCTTGACGTAGACGCGCAATCGCGGTGCTGCGATCTTTGCCATGTGCAATCAGCTTGCCAATCAAAGAATCATAGTACGATGGAATCTGATAGCCGCTATACAGATGCGAATCCATCCGAATCCCTGCACCACCGGCGGCATGATACAAACTAACCTGACCGGGTGAGGGCATAAAGGTGTGTGGATCTTCGGCATTGATCCGGCACTCAATCGCATGACCTCGTACCACGATATCCTCTTGATTGAGGGTAAGGCCAAGCCCTGCAGCAATCCGCAGCTGCTGCTCGATAATATCCACACCGGTGATGCATTCAGTCACCGGATGCTCGACCTGTACACGGGTGTTCATTTCAATAAAGAAAAACTGCCCATCTTCAAACAAAAACTCAAACGTCCCCGCACCGCGATACTGCATGAGCTCACAAGCATGCACACAAGCGGCCAAAATGTCTTGGCGTGCTGATTCAGGGAGATCCGGTGCCGGCGCTTCTTCGAGCACCTTTTGATGACGACGCTGTAGTGAGCAATCGCGGTCGTACAGATGAATGGCTTTGCCTGCGCCATCAGCCAAGATTTGCACTTCGACGTGGCGCGGCTTTTGTAAAAAGCGTTCCATATACACGGTGTCATCGCCAAACCACAGCTCGGCATCACGCTGCGCACTTTGGACGGATTCAAGCAAAGTATCGACGCGCTCGACAATCCGCATGCCACGACCACCACCCCCTGATGCTGCTTTGACAATCAGTGGAAAGCCAATGTTTTTGGCTTCTGCAAGGGCATTGTTGGGGGTCACGGCACGGCTAGAGCCGGGTACGGTGGGCACACCGGCTTTTTTCATGGCATGAATGGCGGAGACTTTATTGCCCATCAAACGGATATGCTCCGGACGTGGGCCAATAAAGATAAAGCCAGCGTTTTCGACCGCTTCAGCAAATTCGGCGTTTTCCGACAAAAAGCCATACCCTGGATGAATGGCATCCGCACCGGTGAGCTCGGCCGCAGTCAGCAGTGCCGGAATATTCAGATAACTATCGGTTGATGCGGCCGCACCAATACACACCGCTTCATCGACAAACCGCAGATGCATCAGGTTTTGATCAGCAACCGAATACACCCCAACGGTTTTGATCCCAAGTGCTTTACAGGCGCGGGTGATGCGTAAGGCAATCTCACCACGATTGGCGATCAGAACTTTTTGCAACATGAGTTTGTACTCGCAAAAAAGAGAGGTCTAACAGCAATTAATCGCGAAAACGGAACAGCGGTTGCCCAAACTGCACCACATCCCCATTGCTGACCAACAGTTCTTCAATCACGCCGCTTTGGGTCGCTTCGATGGGATTCATGATTTTCATCGCTTCAATAATCCCCAGCGTATCCCCAGCCTGTACGGTTTGACCGATTTTGGCAAAAGGCGCTTCACCAGGATTGGGCGCAGCATAAAATACCCCGACCATTGGCGACAGCTCCACCGCACCGCGATTGATCCGTGCGGCAGGGACAGGCGCTTCGGCCAGTGCAACTGGTGCTGTTGCGACTGTGGGTAAACGACGGGTGAGTGAAATCGACTGATCGCCTTCTTTGACTTCGAGGGCTTGTAGATCTGATTCAATCATCAGATCAATCAGTTTTTTGATTTTACGAATATCCATGGCGGCCAATCTCAATATGAAGCGAAAAAGCGGCGAATCTTGGTGATTTGGTCATGATCAGGCAAGTTTAAGCGTGATCATGCCAAAACATTCTGAAGATCCTGTGACATGTTGTTAACGCGCTGATGACTCGCGCTGTAGTTGCTGACAGGCAAACTGCACGGCAAAACGATAGCCTTCTGCACCCAAGCCACAAATCACCCCGATGGCTTTATCCGACAGATAAGAGTGATGACGAAAGGCTTCACGGGCATGTACATTCGACAGATGAACTTCGATAAATGGAATCCCTGTGCCCAATAGCGCATCACGCAGCCCAACAGAGGTATGGGTCAGCGCAGCCGGATTAATCACCATCATCCGTGTGCCATCGGTCAGGGCTTGATGAATCCGATCAATCAATGCACCTTCCCAATTGCTCTGAAAGGTATCGACTTGATAACCTGCTGTGAGTGCGGTTTGATGTGCCAGTTGATTGATGTCCTGTAGGGTAAGATGACCATAAATGGTCGGCTCACGTTGCCCCAATAAGTTCAGGTTGGGGCCATGTAACACTAAAATTTCTGCCATACATTGTGCTCCATCCGATCAGGGGGTCGCATCGATCTTGCAAGCTGCGTTGATCAAGTGCATGACAGATCAGGTTAGTCATGCCGATGCAAGATCGTTGCAAAGCTGGCAAAATCTTTATGATTTGGCCGCAAGATACGCAAAAAATCCATTCTTCGCAATAATCGTTGCGTTCATTTGTGTATCACAACTGCGTGTCAAACCTGTAGCGAAATGGTGAGTTTAGGGTGCTACATAGTGCACTTGGTACAAACCGATCAATCCATGATAATGTCCAGCTTAATGGTCGTCGTGATTGACTCACAGGAGAACAATAACACCATGCATCGCTATCTGATCATCATGAGCTTGTTGATGAGCGCAATGGCTAGCCATGCTAGTCCTGATTCCACACCGGCTGCGCCTGTGACTGATGAACTCAACATGACGAGCCATCATCTAGATGTGGGGATGCCTGAGATTGCGCTGGATTATAGTGACATCGTCAATCAGGTGTATCTACTCCAAATCAATGCATGGATTGTGGCGGTTGGCGTGATGGTGCTGCTATTGTTGGGGCTGAAGTTGGTCAAAAAAACCACACTAGATCCAAGTATTCTCAGCACCTTGGTGTTTGTCTCGATGGGATTGGCCTTGACCCTGTTGCGATTGAAGTTGAGCTAGGCATGGTCGATTTTGCGCGGTCTGTGTGGACGGGGCAAAAGGTTGCACGAGACGCAGAAACATGGTAAATGCCATGTGATGGGATATGCCCATGAGGCGTTTGTCAGCGCTTTGGCGTGACAACATCAGAACATGACCGGAAAGGATGCAGAGAATCTGCTCAGGGATGTTCGCGGTCGGACATGACCGTCTCATCTGAGAAATTTCTGTGGGCAGCAGGTGACTGTTGCATGCAGGGAGGATGTCAAAACAAGGTTCATGGATACGTGCCGGATGCGTTGGGTGCTTCATAGAATGACAATGACAACAGATAGGTTTGGCTGTCTTCTTTGCCGTCAGCAACGCCGCACGATCTTTTTTTAGAGTGTTGCTTGAGGATTAAAAAGATGACAGCACGCGAACAGGGTGTCGTAAAGTGGTTTAACGATACCAAGGGTTTCGGCTTCATTCAGCGTAATGGCGGTGATGACGTTTTTGTACACTTTCGTGCGATTCGTGGTGATGGTCATCGCAGCTTGCGGGATGGTCAGCGTGTCGAGTTTACCGTGGTCAAAGGCCAAAAAGGCTTCCAAGCTGAAGACGTCAGCACGCTTGATTAATGCGTGCTGCTCAGACGTGATGGTGGGTCATATGCGGTTTTTCTAACCGGATGAATGCACCGTTGGTCTATCAACCGCTTCTATCTCTGGGTAGGAGCGGTATTTTTACATCTTTATTGATTACAATAACAGGGAATTGCGATGCCGTGATCGGCAGAGCTTGCTGTTTTTGGAGTGATGTACTACATGCGTTCGGATTTTGACTCTCTCAACTTACATCCTGCACTACGCCGCGCCATTGAGGATTTGGGCTTTAGCCACATGACCCCAATCCAACAAAAAGTCTTGCGCTATACCTTGGCGGGTCATGATGCAATTGGGCGAGCGCAAACGGGTACAGGTAAAACGGCCGCATTTTTGATTAGTGTGATCAACGATTTGCTGAACCATCCGGTCGCTGATCAGCGCTATCGGGGTGAGCCACGCGCTTTAATTTTGGCACCGACCCGTGAGCTGGCGCTGCAAATCGAAAGCGATGCCAAACATCTGACCAAACATACCAAGCTGCGTACCCTGACCTTACTCGGTGGGGTTGACTACGACAAACAGCGTGCCGCACTCGATAAAGGGTTTATTGATATTATCGTCGCTACGCCGGGTCGCCTGATTGATTTTTTGGATCAAGAAGAAATCTGGTTGGATCGGATTGAATTTTTGGTCATCGACGAAGCTGACCGCTTGCTCGATATGGGGTTTATTCCATCGGTCAAACGGATTATCCGCAAATCGCCGCTGAAAGCAGATCGACAGACCTTGCTGTTTTCGGCCACGTTTAGTTTTGATGTACTCAATCTGGCGCGGCAGTGGCTGTTTGAGCCGGTCACGGTGGAGATTGAGCCTGAGCAAAAAACCAATGAGCGGGTGGAGCAGCGCGTCTATATCGTCAGTCGCCAAGACAAAGAACGCTTGCTCAAGGATATTTTGGCCAAAGAGCCGATTGAAAAGGTGATGGTGTTTGCCAATCGCCGTGATCAAGTGCGCAAGCTGTATGATCGACTCAAGGCGCAAGGCTATCAGGTGGGCATGCTGTCTGGCGAAATTACCCAAGATAAGCGCACCAAAATGCTTGATCAGTTTAAGCGTGGTGACATGCAAATCATGATTGCCACCGATGTGGCAGGGCGGGGCATCCACGTCGATGGGGTGAGCCATGTGATCAACTACACTTTGCCTGAGCAGCCTGATGATTATGTGCATCGGATTGGACGGACGGGTCGTGCCGGTGCAACGGGTGTGAGTATCAGTTTTGCGTGTGAAGACGACAGCTTCTTGCTGGCGGATCTTGAAAAAGCCCTCAAGCAAAAACTGCCCTTAGAGCGTCCCGAAGGGTTTTAAGCTGGGTCACACGGTCTCACACGAGACCGTGTGTGCATTTAGCGTTGACAACGAAAGCGAATGCTCACTTCATAATCATCATCGCGGGCAAGCTGCGGTGATGTGACCCCTGTAATCGCACCCACGACCGCACCCACTTGCTCTACTACACGTCCAGTTTGTTCGCTGATGACACCATTATATTTGACTTGTTCACCGACAACCACGGGTGTGGCACGTTGGTTTTTACAGTATTGCTCAGCGCCTTGCATGGCTTTGCTCAGTGCGGCCACGCGCGTTTTGCCCATGCCAATCGTGTCGTATTGTTGGTTTTCGCGTGGAATGACAAGTGTTGAGGGGGTGGTGGCACAAGCCGTGAGGGTAAGCACACCTGCAAGCAAGATAGAGGCGTTGCGTAGATTCATGGCACTGATCTCTGGATAATAGCAAGCTCACCTTAAAGCAAAAATAGGACGACGCCATCAGCAAAAACGTTGTGGCTTTGTCGAAAGAGCGATTTGTTTGCAGTCCGCAAGTGCGATTTTGAGCAGATCATGTCAGGATTGTGTAGATGGCATGCATACAGCGTCTTTAAAAAGATCAGCAAAAACTGGTGAAAACGCTACACTCCATCAAACAGGTGTTGGGTGATGCACTGAACATGGCACCGTGAGGGTCAAAGGAGAGGTTTGTGGCAAGCACACTGCGTGTCTTAGGTCGTATGGCCAGTAATGCTGTCGGGCGTCGCTTATATCCGGAGCGTTATTTACTGCAAGATCGTAGCCCACGCACCGAAATTTTGCGCGATGGGTTATTTTCAGTCAAAGTCTTTCATCCTTTACCCGTTTCACGCGTCCAAATCGAAGGTGAGACGGTCGCTGTCGAGCAAACCCACCCGATTCCCTTGCTGCTGGTTCCTCCACTGGGGGTGTATGCATGGATTTTTGATCTGATGGCGGAGCGTTCATTGGTGCGTTATTTCTTGGCGCGTGGTTTTACGGTGTATTTGATTGATTGGGGCAAGCCAAGTAGCCACGATAGCCATCTCACCCTACAACAATACGCACTGGATTGGTTTCCTCAGGCAGTAGATGCGGTGTGTGCGCATAGTGGACAGACGCAGGTGTCATTGCTTGGCTACTGTATGGGCGGCTTGCTGTCGCTGATTTATACTGCCGCACGTGGCCGAGATAAGGTCAAAAATCTGATCACGATTGCTTCACCTGTTAATATGCACCAAATGAGTGGATTGATTGGGATGACATCCCAATTGCTGTCGATTCCAACCGGTGTGATTAAACGCATCACAGGGCAGCAGCTGAGCATGATTGATGCGGATTATTTTCATATCGATGGTCGAATCTTATCGGTGTTGTTTAAACTCAGCCAACCGATGGCGACGTTGAGTAGCTATGTCGAGTTGGTCAAAAATTTAGATGACGATGAGTACGTCAGTCAGTATATGACCATGAATGAATGGTTTACCAATATGCCAGACTATCCTGGTGCCACCATCCAAGAAATGATTCAACGTTTGGGGCTTGCCAATGGCATGGCGCAGGGCTGCTTTAATGTTGGTTCGGAAATGGTTGATTTTAAAAATATTCACTGTAGCTTGCTGGCATTTGCTGGATCAAATGACGCCATCACCAGTATTGGCTCAGCTAGTGCGGTGATGAGTGTGGTCAGTTCCAATGACCTGACCTTTGAGGTGGTCGCAGGTGGTCATGCAGGTGTGTTTACGGGGAGTAAAGCGGTGAGTACCACATGGGCGATTTCAGCCGATTGGCTGGCACTGCGTTCGGATTGAGATTGATTTATGAATGCACAACATACCCTTGCCTTGATTGAGGGGCGTCAGTCGGTGGGTCTACTGACGGAGCCTGCACCGGATCAAGCACAGCTTGAGCAAGCCATACAGGCGGCACTCGCGGCACCGGATCATCACCGCTTGCGGCCGTGGCGGTTTATTGCGGTAAGCGGTGATGCTCGCCAACGAATGGGTGAGGTGCTCGTCGATGCACTGATGGCCACAGGCGAAACAGATCCGGCTCAGCTTGATCGTGTGCGCGCACAGCCATTGCGTGCGCCATTGATCGTGTTGTGTGCCACGATTGCCACACCACACCCCAAAGTGCCGATGGTTGAGCAAGTGCTCAGTACGGGGGCTGCCATTCAAAATATGTTGCTGACTTTGCATGCTCAAGGGTTTGCAGCGATGTGGCGGACAGGGGCATTGGTGGAGTCACCACAGCTCAAGGCGGCTTTTGGTTTGTCTGCCGATGATGAAATTGCAGGATTGGTTTATATTGGCAGCCCAGCCAAAGCGATGACGCCACGTCAACCGCTCGTTGTTGCCGATTTTTTACAACACTGGTCTATACCACACCAAGATTGATAGGTTTATTTTATGATTGATGCACCCATATCGACACAGGTTGCCAGCCAGCCGTTACGTGTGACTATTCTGGGAGGGGGCAGTTTTGGCACCGCCATGGCGAACTTGGCGGCGCGTAATGGTTGCGATACACGGATGTGGCTGCGTGATGCCCAAACTGCTCAAATGATGCAAACCACACGACGCAATACCCGTTATTTGCCCGATTTTGAAATGGATCAACACCTTGAGTTTGGTGCTGATTTGGCATGGGCAGTCAAAGAACGTGACCTGATTTTGGTCGCTGTGCCGAGTCATTCATTTCGCAGTGTGCTTAAGCAAATTGCGCCCTTGATCACCGGTCAAGCGGTGGTGTCGTTGACCAAAGGCATTGAGCCAGACACCTTTGCCATGATGAGTGACATCATCAAGCAAGAGTTGCCCGAAGTGCCGTATGGTGTGCTGTCAGGCCCCAATTTGGCGAAAGAAATTATGTCGGGCATGCCCGCAGGCACCGTGATTGCCAGTGAAAGTGAAGCGGTACGATTTGCCGTGCATCAGGCGCTGGCAAGCAGTTTGTTTCGGGTATTTGCCAATCCAGATGTGCATGGCGTGGAGTTGGGCGGCGCACTCAAAAATATCTATGCGGTGGCCATGGGGATGGGAGCCGCCTACAAAGTGGGGGAAAACACCCGTAGCATGTTGTTGACTCGTGCACTGGCCGAGATGAGTCGTTTTGCGGTGCGTTTAGGTGCTAATCCTTTAACGTTCTTGGGCTTGTCTGGGGTGGGTGATTTGTTTGCGACCTGTTCAAGTCCACTGAGTCGTAATTATCAAATTGGCTTGGCGCTTGGGCAAGGCAAGACCTTAGATGAAGCAATTGCTGCACTTGGGCAGACTGCCGAAGGCATCAATACCATCCGGCAAGTGCGTACTCAAGCCGAGCAATTGGGCATTTATATGCCGATCACCAATGCGTTGTATGAGGTGATCTTTGAGGGGAAACCGCCTTTGGGGGTGGCCTTAGCCTTGATGCAAACCGGTCATCGTAGTGATGTGGAGTTTATTTTACCGCATCAATCGCCCAATCCTGTTCCGAATGTGCATGAGCCAAGCGTATGAAGCTGTTTTTAGTACGTCACGGCGAAGCTGAGCCATATCGACAACAAGACGCCACCCGCCAGCTCACCGCGCGTGGTCTTAAACAAGCCACATGGACAGCACAAGCGATTGCACAGCGGATGCAGCCCGATGTGCTGTTGGTCAGCCCTTATACACGCGCACAACAGACCTTGCGTCCGATCCAACTGTTGTTTCCGGATGTGCCTGTCCATGTGGTACAAGGGATTACGCCAGATGATGATGCGACACAGGCGCTTGAGCAATTGGCTCAATATCAAGGGCAATCAGTGGTGGTGGTGTGTCATATGAATGTGGTCGCCGGTCTAGCGAGCCTGATGACCGGTGAGCGTTTTGATCCGTTTAGTCTGGCCGAAGCACGTTTGTTTGAGCAGGAGATGCTCAGCGCAGGGTTATCAACCGAGCATTATCGATTGATTCCACCCGCATTTTCAGATGGAGTCTAAATCGATGTTGTATGTGTGGATGCCTGAAGGCGCAGCAGCTTGGCGCTGGCGAACCGCCGACCAAGACTGGCAGTCTGCAGCGCAGTGGGAACAATTATTACAAGCGACGGCATCTCTGAACATCAAAGATGTGACGGTATTCTTCCCCACCACCAGTGCACAAGTGGTGCGGCTGCCGATGACACGGCTGCGACTGCGTCAATTGGGGCAAACCGGCATTCGTTACTTGCTCGAAGAGCATGTGCTTGGCTCGGTAGAGCAGTTTGAGCTGCGTTATGTGCATCATGCCGATGACACCATGACCCTATTGGCCATGCCGCAAGAGTTGATTGCACATTATCTCAATATCTTGGCGCTGGGCAATTGGAATATTCAGGCGTTGTTGCCGGATTTCTTGTTGATTCCGTATCATGCTGAGCAAGTCAGTTTGTGGTCAGATCCGCAAACGCAGTTGCTGCGGATTGATGAACATTGGGCAGTGGTGGCTGAAGATGTTGCGATTACCTTGGCACGTCTACCCAATATCCAAACGGTCAATCTTTATGGTGCTGTAGACGCCAGTGTTGAGCAAGAATTGGCCGATTTGATGTTGACCACGCATCATCATCCCGCAACGTCATTGTGGCTGACCAACACGGTACGCCATGCCTTTAACATGCTGCCCAAACGGCAAGAGTCGCTGATCAGTCCGTATTGGCGCACCGTTGCTGCGGTGGTGTGTTTTGGGATCGTGGTGCAAATCAGCCATGATGTGTTGGCGACATGGCGCTATGGACAAGTGGCGATACAAACCAAAGCGCAAGCTGAGCAGCAGTTTAAGCAATGGTTCCCCGAAGAAACCCGTATCGTCAATCTTAAGCGCCAAGTCGAGGCACATCTTAAGCCCACGGGTGGTGGGGATATGGTGGCGCTATCGTTGCTCAGTCGGGTAGGCCCTGCTTTGCAACAGGCTCAGTTGGTGGCGCAGGCCGTGCGTTATCAAAATGATCAGCTAGAATTAGACATTACCGCCAGCAATTTGGCGATTTTGGAAAGTTTACGCCAACAGCTGAACCAGCAAGGACTCAAAGCCGAATTAGGTTCGGTCAATCCTGTGGGTAGTGAAGTCAGTGGACTGATCAAGGTACAGCCTTAAGGATAGATGCATGAAATCACCGCGTTTGTTGATCCAACAACAATTAGAACCCCTGTATAGTGCTTATGAGCGCCTGCCTGAGCGAGACCGTCGCGCACTGGTACTGCTGACCAGCTTTTTGCTGGTATTTATCTTGGGTGGTGGCTTATGGTGGGCGCATCAAGCCGCGCACAAGGCGCAACAGCAAGCCACCGATGAGCGTGAATTGTTGATTTGGATGCAATCACAGTCGAGTCAATTGCAAGCCGGTCAGCAAAACACCGAAAGCCTGACTGAAGTCGTGCAGCGCCTTGCCAGCCAGCAAAACTTGGTGATCAGCCAAAATGGCGACGATGCACAAACTCAAGTGTCGGTGACCCACGATAATTTTGCGGTGCTTGGTGCTTGGCTTTCGCGTCTGGCCGAACAGGGTATTCATATTCGCCAAATGGATATTCGGCAACAAAGTGGCCAACAATTACAGCTACAAGTCACTCTAGTACGGCAATCTTGAGTGCTAGATGAAAAATCGCCCTGCATATGCAAGGCGATTTTTTGCACAACTGAAGCGTCAATAGACCCTAGCCATGTTGCCAAAAGCGAATCGGTTCGGGCATGGGATGGCCATCTAGATACACTCGATTACCCAAAAACACCACCCGTCCGGCGCAAATCCAACCCACAATGCGTGGGTACAACTGATGCTCAAGTTGATGTACACGTTGCATCAGGTGCTCGGTAGTATCCTCAGCACCCACTTCAGTGACAGATTGTGCAATCACCGCACCCGCATCAAGTTCGGGGGTAACAAAATGCACCGAGCAGCCATGCAAACGGTCACCCGCTGCCAAGACTCGGCGATGGGTATGCAGCCCTTTGTAGGCGGGCAACAGCGAAGGATGGATGTTGATGATTTGCCCACTAAAACGGGTGACGAATGCTTCAGTCAGTACCCGCATAAAGCCAGCCAATACAATCAAATCAGCTTGCCATGTCTGTAGGGTTTGGATCAACTGCTGCTCAAATGCCTCACGGTTGGAATATACCGTATGATCAACCACCGCTTGGCGGATCCCTGCAAGTTCGGCACGTTTGAGCGCATAGGCATCGGCGCGATTGCTGAGCACCCCCACAATCGAGCCTTGAATACGCCCAGACTGCACGGCATCAATCAATGCTTGTAGATTGCTGCCGTTGCCAGAAACCAGTACCGCGATTCGGATCAAGCCAGTGCCACTCGTACAGTATCGTCCGCATCGGTGGTTGATTCGGCATCAGCCTCAATCCGACCCATCACCCATGCCGTTTCGCCAGTTGCAGCCAGGTGTGCCAAAGCAGTGTCCACTTGATCTGCTGCAACCACCAAAACCATCCCGACGCCACAGTTGAAGGTGCGATACATCTCATAGGTATCGACATTGCCTTGCTGCTGCAAGAATTGGAACAGGGCAGGCCATGTCCATGAGTTGGTGTCGATGTGCGCGCGAGTACCATTGGGCAAGACGCGGGGCAAGTTGCCGGGTAAGCCGCCACCGGTAATATGTGCCATCGCGTGAATATCAATCGTTTTAGCCAATTCCAAAATCGGTTTGACATAGATCCGTGTGGGTTTCATCACCACATCGGCGAGGGGTTGCCCACCCACATCAGTGTTCAGATCAATCTGACGCACATCAATGATTTTACGCACCAATGAATAACCATTGGAGTGTGCACCACTTGAAGCCAAACCAATCAGCACATCACCGGCTTGTACTTTGCTGCCATCAATGATTTTGCTGTGCTCAACCACACCGACACAAAAGCCAGCGAGGTCATAATCTTCGCCTTCATACATGCCCGGCATTTCGGCAGTTTCACCACCCACCAAGGCACAACCGGCTTGCAAGCAGCCTTCGCCAATCCCGGTCACCACATTGGCAGCGACATCGACATTCAAATGGCCAGTGGCATAGTAGTCCAAGAAAAATAATGGCTCAGCACCACATACCAACAAATCATTGACGCACATCGCGACCAAATCAATGCCAATGGTGTCATGACGATTGAGCTGTAGAGCCAATTTGAGTTTAGTCCCCACACCATCGGTGCCTGAGACCAACACAGGTTCTTCGTAGCCTTTGGGGATTTTGCACAATGCGCCAAAACCGCCCAAGCCGCCCATGACTTCGGGGCGAGTGGTACGTTTGGCGACCGATTTGATGCGCTCAACGAGATGATCCCCAGCCTCGATATCGACGCCAGCATCTTTGTAAGACAGTGAAGTTGTTGGGGTAGAGGTTGGGGTGGTCATAGTATCGGTCTCCGCTTAGGCCGGCGATTATAACCGGATTACACGCACTGACTATGGTATTGATACATTAAAATGCGTATGTTGAAGCACAAATCGTGGTTATTGACCCACATGCCGGAGGAAAAGGCGTGGCTGATCCCCTTATTCGAAGAGTATGCATCTTAGCGGTCGTTGCTTTTTTGGGCTGGGTGTTGTGGTTGTTGCAACCCATTTTGGCGCCTTTTATTGCAGCATTTTTATTGGCATATTTGTTTAATCCATTGGTCGAGCGCCTAGAGCAACACATCAAGATGCCACGCTGGTCAGCGATTTTAATTGTGTTTGTCGTGATCGGTACGGGGGTGGCAGCAGCAGCATGGTGGCTGTTGCCGGTGATTTGGGAACAGATGATTTATGCCAAAGATCATATTCCCGATGCAATCCGTTGGATCAATACCGCAATGCGGCCATGGCTACGAGAAACCTTCAATATTCATACCGCTCGAATTGACATTGATCAGGTGTCTGATTGGTTGGTGAGCTATCTACAGACCAACTATAACGCCGCAGATACCCAAGCCATGCTGACCAATTTGGCACGTTCTAGCATGAATGTGCTCAATGTCTTTGGCTTGGTGGTGCTAGTGCCCATCGTGTCGTTTTATTTCTTGCTAGATTGGCGCGGCATGCTCAGTCGCTTGCAAGCCCTGATCCCACGACGTTATGAAGCCAAAATGGTACACATCAGTGCAGAATGCAACACCGTGCTGGGTGCATTTGTCAAAGGTCAATTGTTGGTGATGGTGCTGCTCGGTGCAGTGTATGCGATTGGCCTTGAGCTGGTGGGCATCAAAGTGGGGTTGATTATTGGCATGGTGGCGGGACTGGCCAGCATCATTCCTTACTTAGGGTTCGCAGTCGGCTTGATTGCTGCTATTGTGGCGTGCCTATTTCAATTTGGCCTGGATTGGATGCACTTGGCGCTGGTTGGTGGGGTCTTTATGATCGGGCAAATTGTAGAAGGCTACATTTTGCAGCCTTTTTTGTTGGGTGACAAAATTGGCTTATCTCCAGTTGCGGTGATTTTTGCGGTGATGGCAGGTGCTCAATTGATGGGATTTGCGGGCATGCTGCTGGCATTGCCGGTTGCGGCTGTATTGGTTGTGTTAATGCGCCATCTTCATCATAGTTATGCGCACAGTCTGTTCTATAATCACAAGGCCACTGTGTCTCAAGATCGTCAGGATTGATGAAGATGAGCAGGAGATCGAAAAACATTGCGCACTGATCTGTTTTATCTGCGTGTCGGAGTCAAGCAATGATGACGCGTCAGTTGAGTCTATCCATAGACGAGCGTCCTGATGCACGGATTGGGGACTTTGCCGGCCCAAGTTGGGTGTCGATTATTGATGCAGTACGCCAATTACATGCTCATTTGATTGCGCGTCTTTATATTCACGGCCCTGCCGATAGTGGTAAATCACACCTGCTCTCTGCCATTTGCGAATCGTATCAAGACATGAATCTGACAGCTATCCAAGTATCGTTACTTGAGCTGTTGGATGCCCCCACCGAAGCACTCTCAGCGCTTGAATCATTCGATTTGGTGGCACTCGATGATCTAGAGGCGATTCGTGGTGTACCGCATTGGCAAGAAGCCATTTTTCATTTGATCAATCGGAGCAGTTTGGGTGAAGGCCAACTGATTTTTGCATCACGTTTAGCCCCATCTGAACTCAAGCTTGAACTGCCTGATTTGCGCTCACGCTTGGCACAAGCGGCGGTGTTTAAGGTGCCTAGCGGTGATCTGATCGAAGATCGTCGTGCCTTATTGCATGCGGTCATGAAGCGGCGTGGCTGGCAATTTGACGCACAAATTGTCGAACACCTATTGTATCATGGCCCCTGCGAAGCAGGCCGCATGCTCAAACTGCTGGGGCAAATTGAAGAAATGTTTCAAGGTCAGCGGCGTAAACCCTCAGCTTCGCTGATTCGTCAAGTCTTGGCGATTATTGACGCGCAGTCGTCACACATCTGAAAAAAGCTTGTCTGACAAAGTCAGGTATGCCAAAGTACCGTGCGGCCATGGATCACACCCGTCATAGATGACAAGGGAAGGGATGGCTGCGGCAAAACAATAACGCTCGTGTAGGAGTCGCGTTTATGCTCAAGCGTATAATCGGCCTTGGTATGCTATGCATGGCCAGTCATGCGTATGCCGCCAATATTGTTGTGACAACAACTGCTGATGAAGACGTTGATGATAATCAGTGTTCTTTGCGCGAAGCCGTCATCTTTATCAATCTCAATAAACTCAATGATGTGGGTGAAAATTCCGACTATCATGGTTGTGGCGGGCGTGCCACTGAGACTGAAAATACCTATTTGCCAGTGATTGAGCTGGCGGCAGGTAAAACTTACACCCTGACTCAAGGGGAGTTGGTACTCAACAGCACCACCACCATTCAAAGCTCTAGTCTGACCGATATTAGTGATCGTAATGGTGGCAATAACCCTGTGATCCAAACCAAATCACCCCATCGCTTATTTAACGTGATTGACCGCAGCACGTCGGCCAACACCAGTATGGTGGTGTCTTTTAATCAGGTGGATCTCAAAGGCTGTGGCGCATTTGGCACCTGCGAGTTTAATAGCAATGGTGGTCTGGTCTTGACCAATGACACGGTCGTGTTCACCCGCCTACGTTTGAGTGGTGGTCGCGCCAATAGTGGTGGTGCGGTGTACCTGTCTAGCCCACTCGATGGTCGCGTGACGTTTTCTGAAGTCGAAGCCTTCAACAACCAAGCCATGCAAGGCAGCGTACTGTGGCTTGCCGCCCCCAATTTTAGTATTGAAAAAAGTCTGATCCGCAACAATCGACACCCTGCGGTCGCACGCCCAGCCAATGATTTTGGTTATGCGCTGTATATCAATAAAGCCAATGCGGTCAAACCCAATGACAATACCGCACAGCGAACAGGCTTTATCCTATCGAGTACGTTTTATCAAAATGCCGGTCGTGCCTTTAACGTGGTGCAAAATATGTCGGTGCTCTCCAATACCATTATTGGTCAGCGGCAGGGTGGGGTCTACTTTGAAAGCTCAGGTCTGGCCAACTTTGCCAACAACTTAGTGGCAGGCAATAGCAGTCGCACCACACTTGCCGAAGATGGCAATTTTCAAAATGATGACTGCGTGTTTCCAACCAAAATCGCCGATGACGAAACCTATTTCAACCACAACGCCTTTGAGTTTGGTTGCGATCGCAAAGACACGCAATATATTGAAAAACAACAAAAGATTAATTTATTGGCGACTGATCCAAACGCTGAGCGTTTGATTGCCAATCAAAATGACAGCAAAAATGAAGGGGTGTGTGATCTGCCCACTGTCAAAGGCTTGTTGTGTCCACTGCGGCGAGGGGATGCTGATTTTACAGCGACCCTCAAGCCTCGTTTGTCGTTGAGTTATGACAATATTGATCAATCTCCGATCGTCAATCAAGGCAAAACCGGTGGGCAGTCTCCGTATACATTTTCGTGTCCAACCAGTGATCAACGTGGTCGTTCACGCGTGATTTGCGATATTGGCGCGGTAGAGTTGATTGTGCCCACCGGTCTGCAAAAAAATGGTAAAGACATCAAGCGAGGAGAGCAGCAGGTCTTTTTTGATTTGACGGATGCGCTTGCAGATGGTCAGTTGCTGCCCAGAGATCTCTGCCAAACCTACCTGCCGAATGCGGTTGAGCCGATTTCGGGCTGGCAAGATGGTTGTTTGCAGTTTAGCTTAGCGCCCAAAAAAGGCACCGCATTTCTCAACAATGATCTGCAACAGCTGGAGTACGATCCCCAAGTAGGCGGCTTTCATGGCAGTGATATTTTCGATTACAGCCTTGTGACCACGACGACCCGCTTCTCTGAGGCCGAAAACGATCGTGTGGTGCGGGTGCAAACCACCATTGTATCTGAGCCGGGTAATCTTAATAACTCCAATACAGGCATTGAAAGCAAAACCGCAGGTGGCAGTGTGGGGCTAGGCTCACTTGGCGGTTTGTTGGCATTGGCTTGGCTGCGTCGTCGCATGATGGGAGGGAAATAATCATGATGAAACGGGTTTTAGCCAGCACTATTTTGTTGCTGATGCTCCAAAATGCTTATGCAGCAAATATTGTGGTCAATACCACAGAAGATCAGGACGATGAAGATTTTACCAAATGCTCATTGCGTGAAGCCATTATCGCCTCTAATACCAAAAAAGCCTATGGCGGTTGTATCGCTGGTGAGCGTTTTTATGTTGATTTGATTCAGCTTTATGATCCTGAAAAATCAGAAGATTCAAACACTCCTAAAGTCTTTAATTTGAAAGAAAAAGAATTTGATGGTAAGAGGGATAAGTACGGTGAGTTGCTGATTCAAGAAGGTGTTGTGATTCGAGGCACTCGTGCATTGAGCTATCTGAAAACTGACCAATGGAATAATGCATCTCCTGCACGATTACCCTTGTCAGTGACCATTAAAGCTGCAACGGGTACTCGAATTTTCAATAGCAGCGCTAGCCGTGCGGCGCTCACCTTAGAAAATGTGATCCTCGATGGCGGGCAAGCCAATCTTGGTGGTGCGATTCGTGCGGGTGGTTCAGTCATCTTGAATCGTGTTGAGATCAAAAACGCACAGGCCACCGATTCAGGGGGGGCGCTGTATCTAGAAGGGACATCCTCATCCCTGACGGCAACCGATGTCTTGATGCATAGTAATCAAGCACCCAAAGGCGCAGTGGTCTCCATGACTTGCCTTGATAGCTTAGTGGCCACCACCCGTACACTCAACATGGTCAGAACCAGTGTGGTCAACAACGGCTCCAGCCAAAGTGAAAGTGTTGTGGATGTGTGTGGGATTCCAACCGCAACCATCACTGCATCAACCTTTGGTGACAACACCACCATGGTGGGGGGGGGAAAGCCTACTGCTGTATTGCGATTTAAAGGATCAGTTCAAGCAGAGCTAGGCAACCTTGCAGGTAATATTGGGCGTGTGGCTACGGTTGGGATGACGTTGACCAACAACCAATCCGACACCGCATTTGCCTATGATGACCTCAACTTGTTTACCATCCAAAACAGTGTATTGGCGTTTAATAGCGTCTTAGACTGTCAGTATGTGGGCAATCGTGCGCCGCAGCTCAACGAACGTATGGCGTTCTTTACCAACTTTGTGGGTGGCTCGCTCAATGCTGCCGTAGACGCAGTCTTTCTGACCAATCGTTGTCAGGTCGGCAAAACCACCACCACCAATTCCACCACCAATATTTATCAAGACACCGCAACCTTTAGCGATATTTTGTATCCCTTGGGCAACTATGGTGCCTATACCTTGGGCTATTTGCCTAAGCTTGCAGCGAGTGCAACCGCAAAAACCTTGGTTGATAAAGGCGTTGTGGTCAGTCAATGTTTGGAAGTGGATCAACGCAGTATCAGTCGTGCGAGCGGCTTTAAATCCAAGGTGGTCAATACTGAAGATCCACGTTGTGATATTGGTGCGTTTGAATATAGCCAACTGACTGCCAATGACGATAACGATGTTGCCAATACTTCATATACGGCTGAACTCGATAAAAAAATCACTGATTTGACGGATAAAGAAGTGGATGAGTTGCCGGAGTATGATCGTGAGATCGTGCGCTATCAGCAAAAAGAGCTCAAAGAGTATTTGGTCTCCTACAAAGCGGACTATACCTATCGGCGAGCTTATGTCCCGATTCTGATCAATGATGTAGGTGGAGAAACAGTCACAGCAAATAATACCAGCCAGTTCCAGCAGATTGTCGATGGGATCAAGAGTGGTGCCTATCAAATCAAGGCAGATTCATTGGGAACGGGGCGTGATTTGGTTGGGATCAACCTGACGGGTACAGCAGCAGAGTTAGACACGTTTAAAAAGAATGCACGTGCTGAAAATAATAACTACGAGCGCATTTTGTGTGCTTGGGTGGGGACACCAACCAATGCGCAAGGCCAACCATTGGCTGGAGCAGGTGCCAT